>DATKHM010000001.1:0-10284 GCA_035510235.1 Minisyncoccota bacterium
TGGGTTACCAACGAATTGGCGGTATCCACCTTTGAATATGGCACGACGATGAGTTACGGATTTTCTGCGTCTATTTCCGCCGGAGCCGCAATCGGGGGCACGGTGGCGTTGACCGGGCTTGCTCCGGCGACCACTTATTATTACTGTATTCATTCGACCGACACGTCAGGCAACGCTTCGAGTGCCTGCGGGCAAAGTTTCACGACGGCCGCAGCACCCGACACCACTGCACCGACGCTTTCCGTCATTGTCGTAACGTCGCTTGCCACTTCGACCGCCACGATCACATGGACAACGAGCGAAGCGGCAAGTGCGCAAGTGGCGTACGGAACGACCGCGAGTTACGGTTCGAGTTCGTCGCTTGATTCATCGCTTGCACTCACGCATTCCGCGACGCTTACCGGGCTTGCGCCGAATACTATTTATCATTATCAAGTTCGCTCGACCGATGCTGCTGGAAATTTTTCAACGAGCACGGATGCGACGTTCACGACGCAGTCGGTGCAAGTCCTCATCCCACCTGACACCACGCCACCAGTGATGTCTTCGATCAGCACCGCATCGGTAAGCAACATCGCCGCCACGATCACGTGGACGACGAATGAGCTTGCGACTTCAACGCTCGTGTACGGAACGACGATGAGCTACGGTTCTGAGGCGACCATCCCCGCAAATGCGCTTCTCGCACACGAAGCGGCTCTCATCAACCTTACTCCCCAAACAACATACTATTATTGCATCTCTGCAACCGACCTTGCGGGGAACACGTCGAATTCTTGCGGAAATTCATTTACCACCGGATCGACGCCCGACACTACACCACCCGTCATTTCAAATATCAGCGAGGCATCGGTGAGTCCGTACGACGCAACCATTGCATGGTCAACGAATGAACTCGCAACATCGAGCATCCGTTATGGAACCGCCGCGAATAATTTGGCGCTGACATTGCTAGTCACCGTAAGTAGCGCGCTTGTCCACGAAGCGACGATCTTGAGCTTGGCGAGCGGTACGACTTACTATTATTGTATCGACGCAACCGATCTCGCCGCAAATACCGCAAGTTCCTGTGGGCACTCCTTCACGACCGGCATCGCTTCTTCCACGCCTCCACCCGATACGACTCCGCCAACCATCTCGCTCGTGACCGTCGCTCCGATTGCGACCTCAACCGCATCAATAACGTGGACAACGAGTGAAGTTGCGAACGGGCAAGTGGAATATGGGACTTCGACCGCCTATGGATCATCCGCCGGACTCGATACCGATTTCGCGCTTACCGACGAGGCGAATCTTACTGGCCTCACGCCAAACACTACGTATCATTACCGCATCCGTTCAAGCGATGAAGTCGGCAATATCGCATATAGTAATGACAACTCGTTCACGACCGGCGCATTGCCCACGATCACGCCGGAAACAACGCCGCCCGTGATCTCGGGAATCGCGACGACCTCGGTGAGTTCCGTTGTGGCCACGATCGTTTGGACGACGAATGAGCTTGCGGTGTCCACGATGTCCTACGGCACATCGCAGAGCTATGGATCAATTGCCGCGTTGCCTGCGACCGCGCTTCTCGCGCATAGCGCCACACTTACCAATCTTTCACCCAACACGACTTACTATTACTGCATTCATGCGACCGACGTTTGGGGAAATGCCGTGTCATCGTGTGGGAATACCTTCATGACCGGCGCGGCACCTTTGCCGCCCGACACGACACCTCCGGTCATCTCCGGCGTCGCTCAAGAATCGGTCGCTTCCTATGATGCGACGATCGTCTGGTCAACAAACGAATTGGCAACGTCGAGTATTCGTTATGGAACGTCCACAAGCTACGGCTCGGTGCTGGCGATCGACGCGAGCGCGGGACTGGTCCACTCCGGCACCATTGCGGATCTCTCCTCTGCGACCACCTATGATTACTGCATCGACGCAACCGATCTCGCCGGGAATACCGCGAATTCCTGTGGTCATTCGTTCACAACTGCCGCCGCGCCGCTCGCGCCCGATACCACCCCGCCTACCATTTTGCTCGTCACCGCCGCATCCCTTGCGACTTCGACGGCAACTGTGACGTGGACGACGAATGAATTGGCAAATGCACAGATAGAATACGGAACCTCAACAAGCTACGGATTCACTTCGCCGCTCAACACGAGTTTTGCATTGACACACAGCGAATCGCTTTCTAATTTACTTCCCGACACGACATATCACTATCGTGTGATATCGGCGGATGAAGCGGGCAATCTTGCGACTTTGACGGATGAGACGTTTATGACAAGCGCTTTGCCGATCCCGCAAGAAATAATAAATCCTGCGCCGAGTTCTACGCCCATCTCGACGCCAAGCGTTTCCTCGACAGTCACTTTCTCCACGATCGAAACGCAATCGGTTGGCACTTCGACCGTGACGATCACGTGGAATACCGATCTACCGGCGAGCGGGCAAGTTGAATATGGTACAAGCGAACAGCTCGGCTCCGCGACACCGCTTAACACAACGCTTTCCACTTCGCATTCAGTCACGATTACGAATCTTGCACCGGACACCAATTATATCTTCCGAGTTTCATCTGCCCCTGTGGGCGGTGGTTCGGCAACTCTTTCGACGAATTATGAATTCAATACACTTGGGGTTCCAATGTTCACCACTACACCTACGAACGTGAGTGCGGTTACGGCGATCGGCGTTGCGACCTCCACTGCGATGATCACATGGACAACGGATCAGAGCGCGACTGCGGAAGTGCAGTACGGTATCTCGACCGAATACGGAGAGAGCACATCAGGATCGTTCGGCACGCTCAGCGTTTCCCAAAATATTGCATTAACCCAGCTTGCGCCGGCCACGACCTATCACTATCGCGTGAAGTCGGTGAACAGTGCGGGCGATATCACGTTTTCCGATGACCATATGTTCACGACGGTGGCGCTCAGTGTGTTATCCATACCTTCTTCGACGCCGATCGTTTTCGGACCGGGACCCGCATTGGTGCCAGTGCAAACGCCAGCGACAATAAGCAACCTCTCCATTACTGCTCACGACCAAACATCCGCGACGCTTACGTGGAATGTGAATACAAATAATGCGGATGCCGCAGCGGAATACGATGTTCGTTACAGCACGTCGCCGATTACGGAGAATGATTTTGCAAATGCGACACAGGATCAGGCGACCGCAATTCTTTACCCCGATCTTGCGCCGAACGGCGCGGCGCGGACGTATGTCGTGGCAGATCTCGATCCCAATATAACGTATTACTTTGCAATAACTTCAAAATATGAAACGAGTGCATGGGCGCCGATCTCGAATGTGACTTCCGTTGTGACGACGGGTAGTTCAGGCGAACCGGTGATCGTGGAAAACAATTCTGGCGGTGCGCGTCAAAGCGCGGCAGTTTCGGTTTCGCCCGGAGGCGGTGGCGGGGGAAGCGCAGTAACAGGCCCCATCGGCTCGCCCACGCTTACGAGTGCTGCAGGTGATGATTCGCAGATCACGCTTAATTGGAACAATCCCAACACAACTTCTTTTGTTCGGACAATCGTGATCAGAAAAGAAGGCGGCTATCCTACTTCGCCGACGGATGGGCAAGTCATCTACGAGGGTAACGGCGGAACCTTTACGGACACGAGCGTCTTGAACGGCACGATGTATTACTATGCGATCTATTCTTACGACCGCGCGAAAAATTATTCGTCGGGGATCAATGTTTCGATAGCACCACAAGCTGGTGTGGGCCAGACGCAACTCAATGAGAATCCGACTATCACGACCGGCGTTCAGTACCACTTCACCCAAGTGTTCGCGCAAGGTGTCACCGATGTTGAAGTCGCGCACCTTCAGGAAATGCTCGCGCGATACAATGTGTATCCTGAAAACCGCGTAACGAGCTATTTCGGACCGCTTACCGAAGTCGCACTCAAGCGTTTCCAGTCGCTTCATGGCATCCCGCAAACCGGCGTGACCGACGCGCAGACGCAGATCTTGCTCAATGCCGCATCCCTTTCCGACCAGACGATGAACGTGCCGCAAGACCTTGCCGTTTTCAATACCGATCTCCAGCTTGGCATGACAAGCGAAGACGTGAATGAACTCCAGCAGTTCCTTATATACGAAGGCGATTACCCCGAAGCACAGGTCACCGGTTATTTCGGGACGCTTACTCAAGATGCCGTCATCGATTTCCAGACGAAATACGGCATTCTTCCCGCTGTTGGCTACGTTGGTCCTATCACGCGCCACACGATAGCGACACTCTCAGGATTCTAGGATCTTTTATTAACAAGCCGAACGCCTCCCAAGCATCTCTAAAGCGTTCGGTTTGTTCGCTTTGACCCAGTCCAAGTCGGGGCAAATAAGACATGGCTACGAGACACGCTTGTATTGTCTCATTTGTCTTACTTAAAGCCTAAGACCGAGACGCCTCAAAGGAGAGAGGAAGGGGATTTTCAAGAACGCTTGTAAAGCCTCCTAAAGAGCCCTTATAAAAAGTCCAAGACCGAGCGCGGCAACCACTATTGTGCGTTGCTTCCTCGAGTACGCGTCGCAACCTGCTGGTTGCGCGCTCGATCTCGCCGCCTTCGCGGCTCCGATACGCCTCTCGAAGGCAATGCACAATAGTGGTTGCTCCACGACATAGGTGATCAAGAGAGGATATAAAATTTGTTATACTAATTGCATGAATCGAAAAGGATCTGCATTGGTTATCGCACTAATTGTGGTGATTGTTTTAGTAATCGCTGGGGGAATTTGGTATTACGAAGCACATCATTTATCAAACACTAATTTGCGGACATCGCAATCAGCAAGCACTACCGAAGTAAGTGACCAAACTTCGACTACGGGCGATGTCCCAACCATTATCTATGGGACTGTGCACAATACCGATCCAAACGTCCCTGTAATTCAAAATGTCGATTTTTATTCCATTAAAGCGGATGGAACTGATCAGCAGAAGCTGTTCTCTCTTGGTGCCGACCAGCTTGTGGATCCCAGCGGCATTCCTGATTTGTCATTACAATTTTCAAAGGCTACTGGAGCAATATATTTCCAGCCCACAGCGATAGGTTGTTCGGATTTCATAATAGTATGCTTACCCAAAGTGTAATCTTGTGCGTGAATAATTTTTGTGCCATCTGGCGAGACAGCAAAAACTTGATCAGTGTTTGGAATCTGACTGATAAGCTCAACTTGTCCGGTAGTGATATTGAGAGTAGAAAGTCCATCATTCCTCGTATCCCCATAACTAGCGTTAGAGCCAGTCCAAGAATAGTTTGATAGATAAACCAGATTAGGATCTTCTTGCGACCATTGAAATATTCCCTTTACCAAAGTCGTTGTTGTCTCTTGCGTGCTCAGCAGAAGCTTTTGGTCAGATCCGTCAGTGTTGGCGATATAAATTTCACTAGTAGGGATGTAAGTTGAGGGAGTTTTATAAATATTACTCCAGATTATTTTTGACCCATCTGGCGATATCGCAAATCCTGCAAATTGATAAAAACTTAAATCTGAACAGCGGCCATTTACTCCTGTGAACTGAAGATTCTGAACATCACCATGCGAGTCAACTTTTACGAACATAACTAATCTTACCGATAATACGGTAAGCACATTTAATGATGGTAGCAACGGAGATATCCTATTTTCACCAGCAGGTGATTTGGTGGCGGATGTTCTCCCTGAGTGCAGCGGCCTTGGGGCTCAAGCCCAATGCATCGATAGCCTCTATGTTTACAACGGTAGTCAAAATAACGAAGTTGCTTCAGGCACCGACCTATTGGGATGGCTTTCTGAAAATAGTATTTTGGGAGAACAGGCTAATGCCATTGTCAGCGTCAACGCCAGCAGTGGGAAAGTATCTACCATCGCACCAATTCAGGATACTCAGGATAATTTTCTCTTTGTTGGAGTTGAGTAAGTGAGAACCAGGTTTTCAACTTCGTCCCACAACCGCAACAATTGACAAATTGAAAAAGTTCCCGCTCTATAATATAGTTATTCTGCTTTTAGCATGCGCCCCGCCGCGCTTGCCGATGTAGCTCAGTGGCAGAGCAGGGCTTTCATAAGGCCAAGGTCGCAGGTTCGATCCCTGCCATCGGCACAAAAAGAAAAAAGAGCCGCTATTTGATAGCGGCTCTTTCCGTCAGGATCGGATCGACGGGGATGTAATGGCGGTGAGGTGTTGTTCTCCCCGCGAGAATGTCGGCGCCATCAAGGATGACGTCAACGTAGGCGAGCTGCCGATTATATCTCAGGAGCACTTGCTCGCGAGATAGCTTACCTCTATCCCAGCCGGCTTGATGAAGATAGTTTCCGACGCTCCAGATTGCATCATCCGCAGTGAAAAGATCTGGGGGTTTGCCGTCCGCAAGGTATCTTGCGGCAAGGCCCGGGTATGACGTCGGCTCGAATTGCGGAAGACCGAATGCTCCGGTGGCCGATCCGTATATCGAAAACGGATCGAGGTCGTTCTTTTCGCATATCCGAAGAAATGCGATCAGCTCCCTTTCTGCAAACTCGGGTTTTTGGCGATGGGTGCGCACGACGGCCCTTGTGTAGAGGGTCGTGATCACCGGTCGTCTTCCTAGTTTTTCGCCGAGTCGAGTTTCCACGACCAGGAGAACGACGATTACTTCTTTCGGTATCGCATACCTCTTTTCTTCTTGGGCGAAGACGTCGTTTTTATCTTCCAAGAACGCCCGGGCTTTCTCGAGGTATTCCTCCGAGATCGCGTAGTCATAATTGGACTCCGCGCGTTTTTTCGGTTGCGATCTTTCGCCGCTCTTGGATGGGGCTGGGGCGTAGAGATCCTTATCAAGAACGAATCGGGGGTCGGCAAAGATGCCATCAGCGAACGCTTCTCCCACTGCTTTCCGTATCTGTTTCTTGATCAGTGCTTCCGAAACCGTTCTGTTGTTTGTGGTGGCGACCGCCGAAGTGGTCGCGGGTTTCGCAGGCGGTTTGGCACCCGCGAGCGGTGACGTCAGCAGTGTTGCGATGAACGTTGTTGCAAACAAAAGCGTTTTCACGGTGAACCTCCTGGGTGAAAGTATTATGGTGTCAAAATTGCCCTACTCTTACTTTAGCATTACAATCGTTTGTATGGAATACAAGATCTCCCTCGACGAGCAGAACAAGGCGCTGGCAGCGCTCGCCGCGCGCCACGACGCGGAAGCAGAACGGATCAAGCGCTATCTTGCGATGCTGGACCTTTCGCGCACGCCGGGCAGCCCGCTCTATGAGATTGTGCAAAGCGTTCTCAACGTGCCAGTGATGAAAGGATTCGATAACATTATTATTCCGGAAGTCGTTCCGGCGTCCATCAGTTTCGATCTTTTTGATTTTGCCTCCGACCATCCGGCGCGCAGCGCGTCGGATACGTACTATTTGGATAAAGAGAATATTTTACGTACGCACGACACGGTGATGTGGTACTACTACACGCAGCTGCCGGAAGTAAAAGAGCGCATCGCGCGCCGCGAGAAGCTCGGCGTCGTGTGCTATGGCAAGGTGTATCGGAAGGACGAGATCGATCGCAAGCACATGAACATCTTCCACCAGTTCGGCGGCTGGTATATGACTCCCGCGGACACCGCGCCGCTCACGATCGACGACCTGCGCGACGCGCTTTCTCAGATTGTAAAGGCGTTATTTGGCGCTGATGTTAAATATCGTTTCTTAGACGATACCTTCCCTTACACGGACCCTTCTTTGCAGATTGAGGTAGAAGTTAACGGTCAATGGCTTGAAATTATGGGCGGCGGCATGACGAAGCAGAGCGTCTTCAAAAAATTCGGCGTCGAAGGATACAACGCGTGGGCGTTCGGCTTCGGTCTGGAGCGGCTTGCGATCATCAGTATGGAATTGCCGGATATCCGCTTGCTCTGGTCCACCGACGAACGCGTAAAGAAGCAGCTGCACATGGGTACCAAATTCGTAGAAGTGAGCAAATATCCGCCGGTCATCCGTGACATTTCGTTCATCGTGCCGAAGACATTCGCGCCGAACAATTATTTCGATCTCGTGCGTGACCTCACGGGCGACCTTGTAGAACAGGTGGAGCTCATCGACGAATATGCGAACGACGAAAAATTCGGCGCCGATAAAAAGAGCTATGCGTATCGCATCACCTATCGCTCGAGCGACCGGACGCTCACGAACGAAGAGGTGGACATCCTGCATCACACACTGGAGAAGAAGACGGCGGAAGAATTTGGAGCGGTGGTTCGGTAGGGTACAATAAGAGTAATGAAGATCGCCGTTCCCGAAGAGGTCGTCCTCGTTTCCAAAACGCTCGCCGAGGCGGGGTTTGAGGCATATCTCGTGGGCGGTTGCGTGCGCGATATGCTGCTTGCACGCGAGCCGAAAGATTGGGATGTGGCGACGGACGCAAAGCCGGCGGAGATCCAGAAGCTCTTTCCCGAGAGCGTATACGAGAATGATTTTGGCACGGTTGGCGTGAAGACGGAATCAGAGGATCCGCAAGTGAAGGTCATTCAGGTCACCACCTATCGCATCGAAGGGAAGTACACCGACAAACGGCATCCGGACGAAGTAAAGTTCGCGGCGAACATCGAGGACGATCTCTCGCGCCGCGACTTTACGGTGAACGCGCTTGCAATGAACCTGAAAGGCGAGGTGATCGATCCCTTCGGCGGCGAACGGGATATTAAAGAGCGGACGATCCGCACCGTGGGCGCGCCGGAAGAACGTTTTTCAGAAGACGCATTACGCCTGATGCGCGCGGTGCGCTTTTCCGCGGAGCTCGATTTCGAGATCGAGATGAACACGCGCCGCGCGATCGTCAAATTGGCGGGCGGCCTCGAATCGATCGCAAAAGAGCGCGTGCGCGACGAACTCGTAAAGATCCTCATGACACCGAACGCTGCGAAGGGGATCATTCTACTCGAAGAACTCGATCTGCTTCGCTACGTATTGCCGGAATTGCGCGAGGGGATCGGCGTCGGGCAGAACAAGCATCATATTTATAGCGTTTTTGAGCACAATGTCCGCGCGCTCGATTACACTGCCCGCGAAAACTATTCACTGCCGGTGCGCATGGCAGCATTGCTCCATGATGTCGGCAAGCCGAAGGTGAAAGGCGGCGACGGCCCCGACTCGACGTTCTATCAGCACGAATTCGTCGGCGCGCGCATGGCGGTGAAGGTGCTCGACCGCCTGCGGTTTTCACGCGAATTTATAGAGCAGGTCGGGCATCTCGTCCGCTCGCATATGTTCTATTACGATACGGGCGTGATTTCTCCCGCGGGCGTGCGGCGCTTTGTGGTGCGCGTGGGTCCGGAGAACATCGACGATCTGTTAAAAGTCCGCGAGGCCGACCGCATCGGCAGCGGCGTCAAAAAAGCGATGCCGTACCGCCTGCGCCATCTGTTGTTTATGATAGAGAAGGTCAAGCGCGATCCGCTCTCGCCCAAGATGCTCGCGCTGAACGGCGACGAGCTGATGCCGCTCCTCGGTATCCCGCAGTCGCGTCGCATCGGCTGGGTGTTGAACGCGCTCCTCGAAGAGGTGCTCGACGATCCCAAAAAAAATGAGAAAAAATATTTGGAGAAGCGCGCGAAGGAGCTGAACAAACTGAGCGACGCGGAGTTGCAGGAATTATTCGCGAGCGCGAACAAGAAGAAGACCGAAGTACAGGAAGGGATCGACCGTGATATAAAAAAGAAACATCATGTCACATAATCGCCGCGCATAACACCATGCATATAAAAATAAAACGATTCGATAAAGACCTGCCGCTTCCCCAACGCCAGACCGAAGGCGCCTCGGCGTTCGACTTGACCGCGCAGGGGACATTCGTAAAAATCTCCCATCCCGAATGGGATGAAGTGGACGAGATGCCGAACAAAACACGGGGCGGTTTTGGCACAACAGGGAATAAATAGGGGAACTTTCCGCGCTGCGGACCTGGCGGGAATCGAACCCGCTTCTCAACTTGTTAAAGGTGGTGTTCTAGCCATATGAACTACAGGCCCAGGTCTACAGCGTGATGATTATAGAAAGTGGACCATTAAAACTATCTAAAGCGATTAGAACAAAAAAGGGCCGCAATCGCGGCTCTTTTTTGTAACAAGTTGAGAAAGTCCGTAGTTCATACGAACTCACCACCTTCCCAAAAATAATAATGCAACGAAAATACGATGTCAAAAACTATTTAATGATTTTTTAATATCCCTAAATCATCCATTTGAATTCTTTTCCAAAACGCGGTTAAATAGCTTGGTATCTACGGGCCGTAGTATACCGGTAGTACGTGCG
>DATKHM010000002.1:0-10576 GCA_035510235.1 Minisyncoccota bacterium
GATCAATTGGTTTCCTAACCATCTTAAGCATGGCCGGTACCAAAAGAGCGTGGAGGCGGCGCCCGACTGGAACATTTCGCGCAATCGCTATTGGGGCAATCCGGTGCCCGTGTGGAAATGTGGCGATTGCGAAAATGTCGAGGCGGTGGGGAGCATGGAAGAGCTTTCAGAAAAAGCGGGAGGCCCCAAAAATAATTATTTTGCGATCCGGCATGGCGAGTCCGAGAACGTCATCTTTAAAATGGTGGATTCGGGTGATCAGAATTCCCGCCTCACGCCTGTGGGGAAAAAGGAGATCGCGCAGGCCGCAAAAAAACTTAAAGCAAAGAAGATTGATCTTATCTTCAGTTCGGACCTTTTGCGCACGAAAGAATCGGCGGAGATTCTGTCCGAAGCGCTCGGCGTGCCGGTCCATTTTGACAAGCGCTTGCGCGAGATCAATCTTGGCGGCCTTTCCGGCAAGCCCGTAATGGATTACTGGAAGATGTTCCCGATAAAGGAAAGCCGGTTCACAAGCCGTGTTGATGCCGAGAGCGAGTCATTGAACGATGTCCGCACGCGCGGATGGGATTTTCTCCGGGAAATGGAAGTCAAGCACAAAAGAAAAAATATTTTGATCGTAAGCCATGAGGACACGATATGGATGCTTTCCCAGGCGGCGCTTGGATGGAGCGATAAGGAAGCGGGGAGCAAGAAATGGAATAACGAAGATGATTTCATCGGCACCGCCGAGATGGTGGAGTTCGGCGTGAAAAACATTCCGCGGGACGACACGGGCATTGCGGACCTCCACCGGCCATACATAGATGACATAACGTTCCCGTGCGTCTCGTGCGGCGGGGCGATGCGGCGCACGCCGGAGATATTCGACTCGTGGATCGAGGCGGGCTCGATGCCATTTGCGGAGTATCATTATCCATTTGAGAACCAAAAGGAGTTTAAACATCATTTCCCCGCACAGTTCGTCGCGGAATATATCGCGCAGACGCGGGCGTGGTTCTATCTTTCGCACGTCGTGTCGTTCATTTTGTTTGGTCACGCGCCATTCGAAAACGTGGTGACGACGGGAACGATTCTGGCGGAAGATGGATCGAAGATGAGCAAGTCAAAAGGGAATTTCCCCGACCCGCGCTTATTGATCGATAAGTACGGCGCGGACAGTTTGCGGTTTTATCTCATGAATTCCGTGGTGATGCAGGCGGACAATCTTAATTTTTCCGAAAAAGGCGTCGAGGGCGTTTATCGGAAAGTGGGATTATTGCTCGCGAATGTTTATAAATATTTTGCAACTTATCGTGAAGAGGTATCCGATCAAGGTGATATCGGCAGCGGAAGCACCGCTACGGATGAAAATATTCTCGATCAATGGATCACGGCGCGTACGGAAGAGTTGGTGGATATCGTGACACGTTCGCTCAATGCATACGATACGGTCCGCGCTACGCGTGCGATACAGGAATATGTCGACGACCTTTCGACGTGGTATTTGCGCCGCTCGCGAAAACGGAAAGATCCCGGATTTTTCAAGACCATGCAAGCGTCGTTGCTGACCACGAGCCGCGTGCTCGCCCCGTTCATGCCATTTCTTGCGGAGGCACTTTATACGGAACTCGCAGGCGCTGATTCCGCGGGATCGGTCCATTTGGAAACCTGGCCCAAAGTGGAATTTACATTGAGGGAAAAGGAAAGAGGGGAATTGATGGAAAACATGGCTGAGATCCGGCGCCTCGCGAGCGTGGCGCTTGCAAAGAGGGCCGAGGCGAAGATCAAGGTCCGTCAGCCTTTACAAAAACTGACCGTCCGTGGAGCCGAGGCGATAATCCGCGACGAGCGACTGCTTGCGATATTAAAGAGCGAGATCAACATAAAGGAAATCATTTTTGATCCGGAGCTTGCGGATGAGGTCGCGCTCGACATTGTCATCACCCCCGCGCTTCGCGAGGAAGGCCTGCTCCGCGAAGTGGCACGCATGTTCCAGGAACTGCGGCAGAAGGCCGGGTTTGCACCGAAGGACAGGATCGTTGCCATGATGGAGCTGCCTGCGGATGCAAAGAACGCCGTCGAGAATAACGAGGCGGCGTTCAAGACAGATATCGGCGCAAAATCGGTTGAGTATGGCCGCAGCGATAAATTCAGTGCAGAAGAGAACACAAAGATCGACGGCCAGGAGGCGTGGATCGCGATACGGAAGGCCTGATCGTTTCAATCCAACGGAAAGAGCGGCACCGATCCGCGATTGTTCTCAAGCGAGATCATCCTTATATTCAGATTGTCGATGACCCTATGGATGCCTCGAATTTCCTCGTCGAGTACGAGGAAATCTTTTTGCAACTGATAGATTCCGTATTCCATGCGATCGATTCGGTCTCTTATCCCTCCGAACATCTTTTCCGCATAGGAAAAACCGTCCAGGGCCACTGAGCGTAAGTCCTTGATATCTTCAGAAAGTCTTTGGAGGGTGATCCGTTCCGCCATCTTACCCATTGTAGTGATGGCACCGGACATTGCAAAAAATTTTTAATAAAAATTTAATGTTTATGAAATGAAGGGCCTAAAACCCCACCTTTTTCTTTACCTCCGCCATCTTTTTTGTGGCGACCAAGCCGGCTTTCTTTGATCCGGCTGCTAAAACTTTCTTGATCGCCGCCGGCTTGGCGATGAGCTTCTTTTTCGCCTCGCGGAATTTTTTGAAGTGATCTGCAATAAGATCGGCGAGAGAAGTCTTGAGATCGGAATATTGTTTGCCCTCGAACTCGATCGCAATGGCGAGCGGGTCCTTATCGGTGAACGCGCCGTATATTTCCAAAAGATTGGACAATCCCGGTTTTTTTTCGGGATCGTACGCGATCGCCGCGTCCGAATCGGTCACGGCGCGGGCGAGCTTCTTCTTTATCAACTCGGGCGAGTCGTCCAAAAATATACACCCATCAGGTTCCGACTTCGACATTTTTTTTGTGGGATCCTTTAAACTCATGATGCGCGGCGTTTGGGTGAGCAGCCCTTTGGGCTCGCGGAATGTCTGGCCAAAGCGCGTGTTGAACTTCCGCGCGAGCGTCCGGGCAAGTTCAAGGTGCTGGAGCTGGTCGTCGCCGACCGGAATGAACTCTGCGTTGTAGAGAAACACATCGCCGGCCATCAGCACCGGATAGTCGAACAATCCCATATTGATGTTCGCGGCGCTCTTCGCCGACTTGTCCTTGAACTGCGTCATGCGCTCAAGCTCGCCGAGCGGGGAGATCGTATTCAGTATCCACGCGAGCTCCGCATGGGCCGCGACCTGCGACTGTTGGAATATCACGGACTTCTTCGGGTCTATTCCCGTCGCCAGAAAGTTTGCGGTCACGTCTATAATGTTCGTGGTCAGCTCCTTCGGGTCCTGCGGTTCGGTGATCGCATGAAGGTCAGCGATGAAAAAATAGCATTGGTATGTGCCGGAATTTTGGAGCTCCACATAGTTCTTCATGGCCCCCAAATAGTTGCCGATATGCAGCCGCCCGCTTGGCTTGATGCCCGATACCACGATGTGCTTCATGAGTATTATCATACCATGATAAGATTTGTTCATATGAGGGAACTAATAGTCGGCGTTTTTAGAGATAGCATTAACCGGAAGGACTCGTTAAATATTTGATTTGGTAAACTTAGGTTTTATGACAAAACCCCAAACAATAGCGAAGACTACAAAGATATTACGTAAGTTTTATGCGGACAATAAAAACAGAGGAATACTTGCAATTTATCTTTGGGGCTCAGTGCTCAGCAGGGATTTCAGTGTGGGGAGGAGCGATATTGATTCAATAGCATTCGTCGAGGACAAACCCAGTATAGAGGAAGATGAAGCAGGAAAAATGTTATCGCAACAATTATCAAATCTGCATATTAGGTTTGTCTATGTGAACGAATTAAAAGGGGGCAATATAAAAGGAAGTTTAGCAAAATTTATCGATCGGCGATTGCTTATTCTTGATCTCGCACATTGGAAATATGTCACAGGGTCAAAGTCTGTTCTGAAGAATCTCAAACTTGAATCGGTCACTATGGATGAAGCTGCGAGATTAGCATTGAACCAGATATATCGCAGAAATCTTATGGAAATAAAAAGCGATCCATCAAAAGAGAAATATTTTGCAAAAGCGATGATGCGTTTGTGTTTTTATATCCAACAGCAAGGGAAGAAACATCATGCATTTTCATACTCTTATGTAAAGAGGACCGCCAACAATAAAACGCGATCGGTTGTCACTGCGCTCTTTGAGCTACGACAGAGCGGATATGCTCACGAGATTTTTAATAAAAACTTGCCGCTCTTTATGGATTTCTTAAAAGCCCATAGAGAACAACCCCTGGCCATCGAGCGTCTGAGCTTTCCAACGCGGTAGCAAGAGAGCTAGGGGATTTTTTATATCTCGATCACGACCGGCAGTATCATCGGCCGGCGCTTGGTCTTGGTGTACAGGTATTGCCCGACCTGGTCGCGGATCAGCGTCTTCACGTAATCCGGTTCCACTTCTTTGAAGTTCGGAATGCGCGTCATGAGGCCGCGGATGCGCTTGCGGATCTCGTCGAGGATCTCCTGGTTATCTTTAAGGTAGATGAACCCCCGCGAGATGATGTCCGGGTTCTTGAGCAGCCTGCCTTTGTCGCGATCGATCGTGAGTATGATGACGAGCATGCCCTCCTGGGCGAGCGCGCGGCGGTCGCGCAGAACCACCTCCTCTACATCGCCGACGCCGAGTCCGTCCACCATCACATAAAATGCGGGAACGGTTTCCTTCGTCACCTTGAACGAATCCTTAGTGAGTTCGGCGACTTCGCCGTTATCCATCAACATCACATTTTCTTTTTTGATGCCCGCTTCGCGCGCGGTGATGCCGTTCGCGGCGCGCATAAAGTAGTAGCCGTGCACCGGCACGAGGTACGTCGGGTTGATGAGCTTCATCACGAGCTTAAGGTCGTCCTTCGGTGCGTGTCCCGAGGAATGGATGTCGACGAGCGACGAGTGATAGACGATCGCCCCTTGGCGCGCAAGGTTGTCTTTGACCGACTGCACACTGCGCTCATTGCCCGGAATGACGGATGACGAGAGCACGAACGTGTCTCCCGGCTTGATCTTGATGTGGCGATGCTCGCCGTTGATCATCTTCATGAGTCCGGCGTTCGATTCGCCCTGCGCGCCGGTGGAGAGGATGAGGATCTTGTCGTCTTTGAACTTATTCACTTCCTCGACAGCGATGATCGTGCCTTCTTTTGCTTTTACGAAGCCGAGGTTCTGCGCGATGCCGATGTTCGTCTTCATCGAATAGCCGTTCAGCGCGACCTTGCGGCCGAGCTTCTCCGCGATCAGGATGATCTCCGCGATGCGCGTGAGCAAAGATGCGAATGTCGCGACGATGATGCGGCCTTCGGCCTTCCTGAATATCTCTTCGAGGTTGCGCTCGACGGTCTTTTCGGAAACCGAGTGCCCGGGCTTTTCTGCGTTCGTGCTGTCTATCATGAATGTGTGGATGCCCATCTTGCCGATGCGTTCGAACTCGTCGAGTCCCTGCGGCTCGCCCTCGTCGTTATAGTCGACGCGGAAGTCCGCAAAGTGGACGATGTTGCCCGCAGGCGTCTTCATCATTACGCCGGTCGTTTCCGGAATGGTGTGCGGCACGCCGAAGAACAGCGCGCTGAAGTTATTCGAGAGTTTTACGTCGCTGCCGTTCTTTACGATCTGCACGTTCATCTTCGGCGAGTTGGGGAAGTCGTCCTGGCGCTTCTCGATGATCGCTTTCGTGATGGACGTCGCATAGATCGGGGGGTTGCCGAGCTGTGCGAGCAAGTGCGGCAGGGCGCCGATGTGATCGTAGTGCCCGTGCGTCAGAATGATGCCGGCGATGTTCTTCTTTTTCTTTTCAAGATACTCGACGTTCGGGATGATGTAATCGATGCCCGGCGTTTCGTCCTCGGGAAACTGCAGGCCGACGTCGATCACGACGATCTCATCTTTATATTCGAGGAACATGCAGTTGCGGCCGACCTCTTCCAAACCGCCGAGCGGCACGAAGCGGACCGCGTCGGGGTTTGCCTTGTCGTTCGGGTCGCGTGCCACTACTGGCCGCGGCCCCATCTTTGAATTCTGTGGATGCGTGCCTGCACTGCGCGACGCGCCCGGGCCGTGCTTGTACTCGCGGCGCGCATCCCTTTCTTGTCGGGACCCGCCGCCTTTGTGCGGCCGCGCGGGGGATTGCCCCGGGCGTCCTGCCGGATGCATGGGGCGTGCGGAAGGCGTCGGCGCGCCAGGTCTGCCCGGTGTCGGCATCGGCGCCCGCGGTCGGATTTCCGGAGGTTTTATTCGCGGGCGTTCTTTCGGAGCGCCCTGCGCTTGATTGGTATGTTCGTTCTTTTTAATCATGGTTATGTTACTGCTTATTTTTTTCGATCTCTTTTTTAACTTTTTCTGCTATGGCCGCCAGCTCGTCATCCGACATCGTCATCGCCCTGTCCGAATCGAGATCGTGGGCTTTGTTGATCGGGACAAGATGGAGATGGGCGTGGGGCACCCCAAAGCCCTCGACTATCATACCCACCCTGGCCGATCCCATCGCTTTTTGCAGCGGCGTCGACAACGCACGCGCTATATTAAAAATTTCTTTATAAAGGCTGTCCGGCATATCGAAAATGTTTTCTCCATGTTCCTTTGGAATGATCAAAAGGTGTCCGGGACTGACCGGCCTCATGTCCAAGAATGCCATGAGCGTTTCATTTTCCCACACTATATAAGCGGGAATCTCCTTCTGGATTATTTTGCAAAAAATGCAATCTGCCATAAAAATATTTTACTCGCGGTGGGGTTGTAGTGTGTGTGCTGGAGAGGGGAGTCGAACCCCTATGATCTTGCGATCGCTGGCACCTGAAGCCAGTGCGTCTGCCAATTCCGCCACCCCAGCACCGTCAAAGGAGGGTCGTCTTAGTGATTAAAGCATATCACTAAGCTATCTCAAAAGTCAAACCTCGGCGCTACTTCAAAAGTCGTTAGCGCTATTTGAGTACACGGGCGGTGTTCAGGTACCAGCTTTCTATCTCCCGGAATCGGTCCGAGGGATCGGTCAGGAGGTCGGTTGAAATACCCTGCACGTTCTTATTGGTAACATAGACGTAATCGGGGGAATAAAGGAATATGGCAGGATAGCTTGCAGCGATATCCGTTTGCACCGTCTCAATTTCCTCGGCGGTTGATGTGCCGACCGGATTCTGCCGCGCCCGTTCGATCAGCGAATCCACGGAGGGATTGTTGTACAGGGAAAGATTCAGCCCCGGTGCAAAGTCCTGCGACGAATCCCAGAACGAGTAGAGGTCGGAACTCGGACCGAGGACATTGCCGAAGAGCAGCGATTCGTAATTGCGGTCGGGAATAAGGTTGTTCACGATGTCGTTCGAGGAATCCGGGATCACGTTCACCTGCACGCCGATGTTCTGCCACGCGGTTTGCAGGAAGCTCGCAGTGGTGGAGAGAAAATCGATCTGCGGCACGGTCAGATTCACGACGAGCGGGATCGCGACACCGCCGATCACTTTGGAGCGGAACGTGCTCGAGCCGGTGATGGTCCAGCCGTCGTTATTAAGGATATTTTCGGCAAACGCCGGAGAAGACGTGACGGGAGTGATCGCGTTGTAGTATTGCGCGTTCTGTGGAACCGGGCCGTACTCCGGCGTGCCATTGCCGCCGAGCGCGGCACTGATCAGGCCATTCCGGTCTACGGCGGCGGAGAGCGCCTCACGTACGATCGGGTCCTGCAGGCCAAGATTCACGCTCTGGTTAAAGAACACTGCATAATACGCCGAAGTGGGCCATGCAAACGTGTCATCTGGGCGCGTGATGTCGGCGGTATCCTGCGGCGAGACATTGCCGAACCCGTCGATCTTTCCCTCGTTGAAATTTTGTACCAGCGTGTTCTCGTCATTGAAGAAATCAAAATTGAAATTTTGGATGAGAGGATGCGCTTCAATCGTTCCATCCCAGGCAGTCAATTGGTACGAAGAGATAAAACCGTCGCTGTTCTTATCGTACGAAACAAATTGGTACGGGCCGCTGCCGACTGGCTTGAGATTATAATCGGACAGATGCCAGTTTCCCGGCGGCGTGTCGGCAAAAAGATGCTTCGGCAGAATATATAAATTGTCGAGCGTGTCGCCGAAGAATGCATAAGGATTGGTAAGCGTGAACTGCACTTCGAGTTCGCTCACGCGGCTCACCGTCACGCCCTGCCAGCTCTCGAAGAGCGGGGAATTCGCGTCCGGGTTCTGAATGGACTGCACGGTGAATATCACGTCGTCGCTCGTGAGCTGCGTCCCGTCCTGCCAGGTAAGCCCCTGCTTCAGCCGCACATCCCAAGTCTTCAGGTTCGCGGAGGGAGTGATGCTGTCGGAGATGTCCTGCAGGTTGCTGTAGACCATCTTTACGAGATCGAGATCGGTCTCTGATGACGCGATGACCGGATTGATGTACTCCGGCTGGCCGAGCATACCTTCCGTGTATTCGCCGCCGGCCGCGGGGACGGCCTTCGTCGTCTGCGCGATCACGATTCCCATCACCACCGCAAAGCTTACCACTGCCCCCGCAAACGCGAGAACGAACGTGATACGTTCTTTTTTAGTGAGCGCCGAAAAGATCTTCTTGAACCACATGTAAAGTTATTAGTGCGTCTGGATGAAAAGCTGATACACCGCAAGCGCAACGAACACCACCGAGAGAACGATCGTGGAGTAGAACACCAATTTTTCCATCCCGCGGCGCGCCTGGTAATACCCCTCGCCACTGCCGCCCATAAGGCCGGACATGCCGGAAGAGCGCTCCTGGAGAAGGATGAGTGTGATGATGACGACGGAAAGGATGATTTGGATGATGGCGATGGTCATAATGCGATGTGGATGATGAAGTTGATGATGCTTACGATAAGCGTGGCGAAGAAGAGCGCCGGAATGTTCTGTATGATAATACTTCCACGAAGGAAGTCAATGTGGTTCGCGATAATGGGAAGAATATAGAGGATGATTCCGTTTACGATGAGTAAGCCAAGCCCGAGCGTAAGAATGATGATCGGGCCGAGGATAAGCGTCAAAATCGGCTTCAAGATAAAGTTGAGTATAGCAAGCGTAAGTGCGATGAGGATGAGCGTGATCCAGTTGCCGTTCAAAACGAATCCGGGAACGTACGTGTTTGCCACCCATAACGCAAGCGCGTTGCCGCCCACTATTATTACGAGACGCACAAACCAGTTCATGAGTTTATTATAGCATTTCCTCGCACGGGCTTAAATCAATCCGTCCAACAGACTGTTTCCACTCATATCCTCCGGCTTCTGAATATTCATCATGGCGAGGATGGTGGGTGAAACGTCGGCGAGGGAGCCGAGCGTTTCGATGGCGAGCCGGTCGGCATTCACAAATTTTCTCCCTCGGAGTTCTTGGACGACGACGTAAAGCGGCACGGGACTTGCATCGTGCTGGCTCTCAGGTTCCCCGGTCGCTTCGTTGATCATCTCTTCGATGTTGCCGTGATCCGCGGTGATGAAGAGGAGCGTGTCGGGATTGTCGGCGGCCTTCACGACGCGTGAGATCTGCGCATCAAGCACCTTGATCGCCTCGAGCGCAGCGTTGAAGTCGGCGGTATGCGCGATCGTGTCGGCGTTCGCATAATTGACGAGGATGAAATCGAACCCGCGGCTTTGGATGGCCTCGATGAGACGATCGGTGATCGCAGCAGCCATCATTTCCGGATGACCCTCAGGATGCGGGCTCGAGTTGGACGGCACAAGCGTGCGGTATTCTCCTTTGAACGGCTCCTCGCGGAGGCCGTTGAAGAAGTACGTGACGTGCGCATATTTATATGTCTCGGCCAGGCGCAGCTGGATGAGTCCGGCATCGCTCAGTACTTTTCCGATCGGGCTTTCCACTTTGTCTGCGGGGAAAGCGACGGGCACGTCGAACGCATCGTCGTAGTGGGTGAATGTTGCGACATAAAGATTATTGAGCGGAGCCAACGGGAAGTGATCGAAATCTTTTGTGATGAACGCGCCTGCGAGCTGGCGGATGCTGTCTTCGCGATAATTGAAGAACACGAGCGCGTCGCCATCCTGCAACTTCCTGTCGTCCGCAAAGCGGAGCGCGGGAAGATATTCTTCCGTCGAACCTTGCTTGTACATGGCTTCGATCGCGGGCGTGGGATCGTCCACGAGCGCGCCGCTCTTTCCGATTATTGCTTCGTACGCGGTCTGTGTAAGTCGCCAGTTAAGATTGCGGTCCATCGCGTAGTAACGGCCGACGAGGCTCGCCAGATGTTCCTTCGGCACTTCTTTTAAAAATCCTTCGAGCGTGTGTGGCGGGCTGTCTTCGCCGTCCGCAAAAAGATGCAGATTTATTTTTGTGATGTTCTCTGCTTGCGCCATCTTGAGCAGCGCTTGCAGGTGCGCGAGCGATGCGTGCACGTTCGCCTTCGTGAGCAGTCCCGCAAAGTTGATCGCGGAATTATTTTCACGCGCGTGCGCGAAGGCGGCCTTCAGTACATCGTTATCAAAAAATGTGCCGTCCTGGATGG
>DATKHM010000003.1:0-4268 GCA_035510235.1 Minisyncoccota bacterium
AACCATCGTGATCGTATTACTCATCATCGTGATTCTCGCCATATTGTTCTGGCCGGAAAAAGAAATAGTCAAAACGGTTTCCAAGGAAAATTCGGGATCGGGAAAGCCTAAATCGACTCCGACCCCGTCGATAAATTTATCAGAAGAAACCAGTTCCGTTCCGGCAAAGCCGGTAGTGAGCAGCAATAGCAGCGCACCCGCGCCGGCAACGCCGGTGGCGAGTGCAATCGCTGCCCCGTCGCAAAAATAAGAGGTTCGTCTTGAACCGGAAAAAACCGCCCAATGGCGGTTTTTTCTATCCCTGCGACTGCATAGAACTTTTCTCTATGATGATCGACGCATGATTAAATTGCCGACCCGCCGTATATCCCAAGCAAAAGCTTAGCGACGCCACAAAGAAAAGAATTACCCCAAACACGACCTCTCTTTTATGTGAAGCAATGTATATTTTTATTTTTTCCACACGTGAAGACTAGCATACAGCCGATTAAAACTTTATTAACTGGCATGCCAGCTAAAACTGCAAATAGCTCTCCCACTTGGTGTAGAGTTCTCGTGTAGCGCGGATGTCCCGCACGTTGTATTTCGCAATATCCAAAAACTTTTTCTTCTTGAAAAGCGGGCCGACGTCGTCCCCCGTCACGCCGCCAGCTTTCGGACTCGGGATATCGAACGCGCGAGACCACAGATGCAAACTTCCCTTCCTGCGCGTCGCGCCATAAAAACTCAACTGTTCGGCGAGGTCGATGTGCAACGCCTCGGGATTGTTCTGATAGAGATACCGTCCGCGCATCAGATCCTTCGTCGGCCGGATGCCGTGGATCGCGGAGCGAATCATCAAGAACGGCATATCGAATGCGCGGCCGTTAAACGTGATGAACACCTGATAGCGCTCAGCGAGTTCCCAAAACTTTGCGAGCATATCCTTTTCCGTCATCTGCTTGAAGCTGATGCCATCCTCCTTTGTCTCCGCGTTCTTTTGCCCGGGGGCCTGATAGTACACCGCGCCCTCATTCTTGTGGTAATCCAGCAGGCCGATCGCCACGATCTCGCCGGTGAGCGGCGAAAAGCCGAGGCCATTCTTAAGATCCTCGAGCGCGATCTTATACTCTTCCTCACTGCCCGACTCGCGTTTTATCCAGCGCGTGATGTTCTCCTGCGTGGCCTTGTCGAGCGCGTCAAAATCCTCGCCGATGGTCTCTATATCGATAACGAGCTTGCTGGTGGTTGACATTACCTGCATTCTAACATAAAATGGAAGCTACGTTGAAACGGCGCATAACAATTATTTAATCAATTTATGGCACATACCAAAGCCATCGGCTCTACCAAATTAGGACGTGACTCCATCGCCAAACGGCTGGGGGTCAAGCTTCAGGACGGCCAGAAAGTCATGGTCGGACAGATCATCATCCGCCAACGGGGCACCAAGTATACTCCGGGAGCGAACGTCATCCGCGCCGATGATGACACCCTCTTTGCCGGCAAGAACGGCACGGTTAAGTTCAGCACAAAAATGAAGGGGCACTTTGATGGTTCCCGCAGGCGCGCGACGGTGGTGCAGGTCGTCGCTTAGTAATAAAAAATACCCCCTTACGGGGTATTTTTTATTTGCTCTTTATAACGATCACTCCCAGTTTTGCGGTTACCCTTTTTTTCAAGTCGATCGGCACCGTAAACTCGCCAAGTTCTTTGATGGGATATTTTAAGTCGATGTCGACGCGCTCGGCGCCGATCAGCTTGTGCTCACGCATAGCCTTCAAGATAGTTTCCTTATTGACGGAGCCGAAGATCACACCGGACTTGTCAGCCTTCAGCTCGAACTGGATCTTTGTTTGATCGATCTTCTGCGCAAGCTCTTCAAGATGCTTGTGCAATTCTTTATCGCCTTTTTCATGCGCAGCTTTCATCGAGTCCAGCTTTTTTATCGCTTCCGGCGTGGCCGCTTCCGCAAGTGTGTTGAGAAAAAGGAAATTCCGCGCGTAGCCGTTGCTCACGTCTTTGATGTCATATTTTTTTGCGACATTGCGCACGTCGTCGAGGAAAATTACTTTCATATTTTTTTAATGCTCACATATTGCTAGTCACTTGATCCGTCCGAGGGGCTGACTGTAGAACTCGCCGTTGCCACCGAGCTTGTCGGAGTTGTATCGGCAGAAGGCGGAAGCGGGGTCCCATTGATCTCGTCGGTCACTATCTGTAATGCTTCGGCGAGCTGTGGATCCTGGCCAGCTGCGACTTCGGCATCCGTAATCGCCACTGGATAGTTCGGCAGGAGGCCATCGTAGTCCAATATTCTGCCACTGGGCAACACCCAATGTGCCACGGTAATCTTGAGCGACGATCCGTCGGGAAGCGTTTCAAGCTGCTGGACCGTCCCCTTGCCGAACGTCTTCGCACCCACGAGCGGGACGCCGCGATCGTCGTTCAATGCTCCCGAAAGAATCTCCGCCGCGGACGCGGTACCACCGTCGGTCAATATCGCCATCGGCATGGTGTCGAGCGCGCCGCTGCCGCTCGCCGTATAATTCTGCGTCGGCACCGAACGGCCAACTTCCTTTACCACCTGCGAACCCGGCTTGAGGAAATAGCCGGAAATGTCCACCGCCACTTCCAGATAGCCTCCCGGATCACCGCGCAAGTCCAATACGATTCCCTGCGCGTTAGCATTCACCGCTTTCTGAAGTGCGGTATAAAACAGCCCGTCGGCGTCCTGCGTAAACTCGTTCAGCTGGATATCCGCGATGTTGCCTTTCATGGAAAATTCCACCGTCGGCACCTGGATGTTGGCGCGGGTGATAGTAAAATCTTTTGGCGCGCTCCAGCCCTGCCTCAGGATGCCGAGCGTAACGTTCGTGCCCACCGTGCCGCGGATCAAATTCACCGCATCATCGATGTTCATGCTCGCAGTCGAACTGCCGTTGATGGAAGTGATGATGTCCTCCGGCTTCAACCCCGCCGCGAACGCGGGCGTACTGCTGATCGCGGAGATGACGACGATCTCTGTACTGCTGTTCTCGCCAAGCTCGGCGCCGATACCGCCGAAATTGCCGGTGATGTCCTCCTGGAACTGGTCACTGTCGGCCGGAGTAAAGAACTCGGTGTACGGATCGCCGAGCGATGCCACCATGCCGGTGATCGCGCCGTACATCCTCTCCTGCGGCGTCGTGCTCGGCACCCACAATGATTCATCGGTGATATCCTGCCACGCCGCCCAGAAGGTGCTGAAATCGGCATCCGTCGTTGATGAACCGGACCCGATATCCGCCGCCGAACTCACCACAATATTCTCGGGATATTTCCTTCCCGCCGTCCATCCGATCCATACGCCGCTTCCCAGGATCACGCATCCGAGCACCACTATTGCGATGATGCCCAACATCTTTTTTTTGGTCTCCTTAGTCATAGGGTTCATTTTATCACTGTTCATAGCCTCTGACAAAGTCTCCTAAATACGCTAATATAGTGGCATGGCACGGATGCGGGAGAAATACGTGGCGGAGCTCAAGCGGCGTGGCAAAGAATCGCATGTTTACAAAAAGTATCAGCTTATCGGCCTTGAGATCTCACAAATATTGGCTGACGAAAAGCATAAAGCGCTCTATATTAAGCTTGCCAAGGAACAGAATGCCGACACGCTGATGCGGCTCGCGAAGGACATCGCCGAGCGTTCGAACGTAAAGAATAAAGGCGCATATTTTATGACGATGCTCAAAGAGCGCAATACAAAAACGAAATCAGCACCCAAGCCCGCATCAAAACAAAAATAACATGGTCCCCGAGATCCTCACCGTCGCACATAAAAAAGATGAAAAGTTTTTGCGGAAAAAGACCGTTCCGTTCGATTTCAAAAAATTCACGCGCAAGGAAATAAATGATCTTATCGCACGGATGCGGCGCGTGATGCATGCGGCGAACGGCATCGGTCTTTCCGCGAACCAGATCGGGCTCGACTTTTCTGTCTTCGTCGCCGAGGTTCCCGACGCGCACGGCGGCACAAAATTCTACGCAGTGTTCAACCCAAAGATCGAGAAGGCGGACAAGGCCACGATCACCTTTGAAGAAGGCTGTCTCAGCGTTCCCGGCAAGTGGGGCGAGGTCACGCGCGCGGAGCAAATCGTGGTAAGCGGCTGCAACAAGATGGGAAAACCGGTCAAAGTAAAGGCATGGGGATTACTCGCGCGTATCTTCCAGCACGAAATAGACCATCTGAACGGCAAACTTTTCATCGATCGCGCAAAGAAAGTTTACGCGTCGGAACATACCAC
>DATKHM010000004.1:0-9775 GCA_035510235.1 Minisyncoccota bacterium
ACTTAAGATCGCGCGCAGATAAAAGTAGCGGTCACCGAACGGACGCAGGTCCTTCAACGGGAGCATGTCGAGCAGGCGGCGCAGGATGCTTACCTGCTCGATCTCGGTGATGCTCGTCGCGCCGATGATCGCGGGAAAATAATCCGGATAATCGCGGATGATGCGGTTTGCAAAACCGTGGAACGTCGAAATACCCACACGATAGGCATCGGCCCCGATCAGCTCCATCAGCCGGCGGCGCATTGAGACAGCGCCCGATTCCGTGAAGGTGAGCGCGAGGATTCGTTCGGGTGTCACGCCACGCCGCAAAATATTCGCGATACGCATCGTAAGCACCTCCGTCTTCCCCGTTCCCGGTCCGGCAATGACCATCACCGGCCCATCAAGCATGTCCACCGCCTGCCGCTGTTCAGGATTTAATAATTTATATCGCGCCTCAAATGGATCGGATATCGACATCCCCCAATATTATCCTTAAACCCTGATAACAAAAAGCCCCGCGCAAGCGGGGGCTTTTTGTTATTCAACGAGCGACTAAAATCCGAAGAGGTGCTGGAAGAATCCGCCGATCGAGGCGAAGATTCCGCCGAAGCCGAACCCGGCACCATTGGGTTTGGCAGGAGAACCATTGGTAGATGACGCATTCGTTCCCTTTACCCCCTGATCGATGACCGAGGACGCCGTCACGGACGTTCCGTTCACCGTACCCTGCACGAGGACGTTATCTCCCACGGCGATATTCGAGAACGCGGTGCTTGTGCCGTTCTTGACGATCGTTGCGCTCGACGCGTCGATCGTGTAGGTAACGTTGCTCGGGTTCGTCACGGTAAGCGTCGTGCCGCTGATCGCGGTAACACTGCCGCCGACGACCGGCTGACCGTTTCCCTGAATGATCGGGGTGGTCGACGGGGTCGAGCTCGCGCCATGGCCGAAGCCTTTGCCTCCCATGACGGGCATGCCGGGACGCCCCATCATTCCGCCTATGCCATCACGGATGACGGTCGCGGCGACATTCGTTCCGCTCACCGTTCCCTGCACCATCACGGCGTCGCCCACGGCTACGCTCGCAATGGAAACAGTCGTGGTGGCACTGCCTTTATAAATCGTTGCGTTGCTCGCATCAACCGTATAGACGATCGACGCAGGTGCGGCAGCCGACGTGCTCGACGCCATTCGCATCGGCACTGGCCGCGGCTTTGACGTCACCGTCAGCGTTGTTCCATTCACTGCGCTTACCGTACCGAAAACGCCCGGGGCCATTCCCCCGCGCATACCGCCATGACCCCCCGCAAACGCGCCGTGTGCATTGGCGCCCACGCTAACTCCTGCACTTGTCTGCGCAAACGCAGGCGCAACCATCGCGAGGCTTGCGATGATTCCCGCCGTCGCTATCCAAGAAACAGCATTTAATTTTTTCATATTTTATTGTTTATTAATTATTTGATTATTCACTTTTGTTATGTGCGCATCGGCCTGCTTCGACCCGCCAAGCCCGATTTGCATCCACCCTATACTACGCCCTGCGGGCGCAAAAAGGTTCAGCGCATGAGACGCATCAAAGATAACAGCAAAATGACCACTATTTGAAGCACAATGTTCGCCATGATGAGACTTAGCGCCGCCAGGCCTATCCCCGCAAGCAATGGGGAATTTATAAAGAATAGAATGATGAGCATGGGCCAGACGTTTTTGAGGTCCTGCGTGGACGGCCCGAGCATCGCTCCGGCGTTAAAAAGTAAAAGTATCATCACCCAACTTTGCCATTGCAATATATTTATCTGCGATAAAAATTCCAGGGGTGCCGCGAGCACGCTTCTCCAGTCGTGCCAGTTCGCCACATGCGGGGGCGCGAAATAATTCCCCAGAAGATAGCGATTGACGAGAAATAAAAAGAGCAGCCCGCCCGCGATCGGCGCTGCGGAGATCAGGAGCTCTCCCAAAAATGGCAGCTTTGATTTCCGGTGCACGACGCGCGGCTGATTGGAAAAAACGGTGAACTCTTCTATCTTGGCTCCGGTAACGATGCACAGCACCGCGTGCGATGTTTCATGCACCAACGCTCCTATATAATAGAGAAAACGAACGACGCCATAGTTCAAATAGCGCCAATTGAGGGTATTGCTAAGATAGCCGAATGCGGTGATGAGGACGATGACGATGCCAAGGCTTATATCGATCATACTAAAATAAGCAGACTACTATCCGATCCTGAATCCCGTGAATGTCCCGGGCACATCGGACCATTCGGTCTCGACCCTTTTAACCCTGGCGGTGATCGGTCCTTTCTTGCACCACGCCAAAAAATCTTTCAGCGCATCTTCTTCACCCTCCGCCTCGATATATACCAATCCTTCCGGATCGTTCATCACAAAGCCGGCGACGTGGAGCTTCCGCGCCGTCCAATACGCTTCGTCGCGGAATCCGACGCCCTGCACGTCGCCGTAGATCTTTATGATGAGATGCTTCACGCTACCAATAGAGCAGAACGAGGCCAAGCACGAACGCGACGATACCGCAGAATACCAACATTCCGCCTTTGTTGAATTTCCTATAAAGCGAAGCGGCGGCACCGGGGAAGAAAAGGATGAACGCTCCCTTGATGAGAGCGATCCACCCGAGAATGGTAACGAGCAACGGCAGGCCCGAAGTCCACGCGTTTGCGAGCACGACGATCGTTGCGCCAATCAAGAGCGCAAGATATCCCCACAGCCACAGGATCCCTTTGTTGTGCAGCGACTCTTCTATTGCGGCAGAAGTGGCCTTAGTATTGACCACCATCGCGATACCCATGACCCCGAAGAAAATTCCCAAAACTTGAGCAATGATAACAGAAATGTTCATTGTAATGTCCATCATGTGGATAAATGTTAATTGTTAATTAATGATGCATGTCCGGAATCGGCCTTTCTATAATGATAGCAAATGAGGCCTCAATGCTTTGCGTATAAAAAAAGAGGCCCTCCGAAAAGGGTCCCCTTTGCTTAGCCCGGCGGTCAAGGTTTTCACACCTTGGGCGCTTCTATGATGTTGAGAATAAAACGGTGGTTCAACTTCATACTTATGCCCGATAGAATGGTCCGAATCGACCGGGCGGTGCGGCCTTGCTTGCCAATCACTTTGCCAACATCACCGGGCGCGACGGTGACATTGATAGTTGTTGACTCACCACCTCCGCTATCTTCCGTGATAGCCTCGATGACGACCTGTGCGGAATCATCAACGAGAGCTTCCACAATATCTTCAACGAGATCTTGAATCTTCTGAACCTGTTCCATAATACACCTCTGCATTTGGATTTACTGCCTGTCGCTTTTATAGCATAATATTAAATTATTAACAAGCAGCTGACGGAGAATCTGCTTACCATACAAACGGTATCAGCGCCTTCGTCCTTTTTTTATATTCCGGATATTGACCCGGAAAGAGCTGCATCATATACCGCTCTTCCACGGGAAGCCGATAGAAAAAATTAATGGAGAAGACAATGAAGGCAACGAGCCAGATCACGCCGCTTGCGAGCGCCGATCCAATAAGCGCGAGGAGTATGCCGGTATAGATCGGATGGCGTACAAAGCGATATGGGCCGGATGTCACGAGCTCATGTCCCTCTTTTATGGAAGGCGTCCCGCTCCAATTCCTGCCGAGATGCCGCCGTGCCCATATCGCGAATGCGAGGCCCGCGATGCAGAGAATCACGCCAATCATCTGCATGCTCTCGGTGGATTGATATCCAAAAAATCGCCAGAAGGAACTGAATTGAAGCAATATGATGATGAGAATGATAAGCAGGATGCGGATGCCGGCATCGCGGGCCCACTCCCTACTGCGAATATTTTTCTTGACGCCTATCGCGGAGATAAGCCAATACAAGATAAAGACAAGCCAGAAAAGAAAGATAAGGTGATCGAAGATCGGCATACATGTATCTTAACACGAAGGCAGCCGCAAAAAAACGACCTCATCTCTGTAACAAAAAAAAGGGCGCATAAGAGATAGTAAATCCCCTACGCGCCCACTACTGGAATTCAGCCGAAGAAAACGATCCCGCACTCCCGAAGTATCTGGTCTTCCACCTCCATGACGGAGACCAGATCGCGAGCGCTTTCATACAGCCTCGTCCGACGAGCCAGATGATTGTCGGCGAACCGCTTCAAGTCGGACAGAATGACTTCCGGCAGTATGAGGTATTTATCGATAAGGCCATGGAGGTCGGGCGTATCGATCCTTACGGTTTTATTGCTCTCCTCTTCCGGGACATGCGCGAAAGAAATCTGCGCGATTGCCCAATCTCCCGCTTTGGTAAAGCCATAGACGTTCATGGTGACCAGGCCAGTAATCTGGCTGGAGGAAAAGCTATTGCGCTGGAACATCCAGACCCCCCGTGTCGAGAGATCGGCCGACGACGGCGAGGTCATAATGGTCCGTACGAGATTGTTTTTAATGGTAGAGTCAAGCATTCGACTCCTTTGAACGCCATGAGGCGCATCGCCCAGCCTCGTCTGGCCGATATCATCCATATGTTCGAGGAGCATCGCCTTGCGGGCTTCTACGAGTTTGAACAAATCTACCGTGTCCAGCCTATCCCGAACAATACAATTCAATACCTTACTGTGGAGCATACTCCACCTCCTTGGTTGAAATGCTAAAGGGCAAACCCTAGAGCCTGCCATGAGAGTATCACCGTAGCTCATGCTCGTCAATCAAAAAGTCCCGATCTATTGCTTCGGCTCCACGACAACCGCGGTTCCATATGCCAAGACCTCCGTCACGCCTCTCGTAATTTCCGTTGCGTCATAACGAGCGCCGATAACGGCATTCGCCCCCATTTCTGCTGCATGCTCGAGCATGAGATCGAAGGCATCTGAGCGGGTCTTTTCGCAAAGCCGAGTAAATAGAGAAATGTTTCCGCCAGCAAGAGTTTGGAACCCCGCACCGATCGTCCCGAAAATATTGCGGGAGCGGACTATGATGCCCCTTGCCACTCCCAAGTTTTTAACGACGCGGTAGGCATCGAGTTCAAACGCCGTCGTAACCATTGCATGTTCAACCATTTTTTTGTCCATAGATCTATTGTACTACAAAGGCAGCTTGGTGTCACGCTATTTCTCGCTCTTGAAGTATTCTTCTTTGAGGAAGGAGATGAATGCGTTCATTTCTTCTTGATATTCTTTAAGCCGCTCTTTTCTTGTTTCTGCATCCTCAATTTTTTGCAACTCCGCTCCTTGGCTTTGCAATCTTCCCAAACCGGAATATCCCATAGCCAGCCGTTTATGAAATGGAGCTTCTCTGTTTTGGTAAAAAAGCTCAAGATGCGCAAATACCTTTTTTTGTTCTTCTAAATTTCTGCGTTCAATATCCTTTGATATTTCCTTTAACCTTACCTTGTTCCCTTCTCGGTCTTTCGAAAGTTCTCCGATTTCTTCGATTAAGTCTCGAGGAATTTCCGCCTGTATATTAATCCACGGCGCATAGGTACCGCGGTCTATATGTCCCTCGCACGAGGCGGCAGTATTGATATCAAAAACATTGAGGGCGATAACTCCCTCCTTGATACCTTCGTCTATGGGCTTTTCGAGCCTATCCGTTATTTTCTCGACCCGCGCGGCTGTTTCATCCCAGTGCTGCCGCTTCTCGATCTGTTCGGCGTTAGGGAATGATTCCTCTTTCATAGCTCAATGATAGCAAAAAAACAGCTCCATTGCTGAAGCTGCTCTGTCTGTGGCGCACTCCTACTGAATCAGGGTAGCTATCCTAACGCCAAGATAATATGGCCATATAATGATAGCGAGAACTCCTCTCCAAAAATTCAAACCAAGAAAACCGATAGTGAAAAGCCATCCGATAAACCAGATGATTCCCAATGAATTATGATACATTGATTTTCAATTTTTCCATACACGCGCGACCTTTATGTAGTCGTTGCCCTTAATTGAGTGAGCCGTTTGAAAGATGAGTATATTACAGTCGCTTCGACTTCTTTGCATAGAAGTAGAAATAGTGATGGATATACGAAGCGATATATCCATCTCCGTAGTACCCGTGGCGCTCTCTTACTGCTTCACCTAAGGTATTCGCAAAATAAACCAACGCCAAAGTTTTGGCGCATTTGAACCATCAATCTCACCGGAGTGAAGGACTTTCCATCCCCGTGCTGAAATCATTTTCAGAAAATCTGTACGACTCAAAAGAGAAAAATGCCGTTGGTCCTTCTTTGAAGCTGGGTTTGGACGTTCTTTTGGAATAGTAATATAGCCAATGGCGTGTGGCTTAGTAATTCGTTCTATATTTGTGAACATATCGTCCCATTTTTCTACGGGAACATGCATGAGTACGGCAGCCGCCCAAAATCCATCATATTTTTTCTTTGGCAAAGTTTTTTTGTCTCCAATATCTGCCCGCTTAAATATAAGTTGTGGATAACGAGATTTAGCCAAGCGAAGCATTGAGCTACTCACATCCAGTCCTTCATATTTTAAGGTTCTTCCGATACCAAGAAATAATGGTACGTGAATGCCGTAGGCACAGCCAATATCGAGGACACTATCCCCTTTCTTAAGATATCTAGTAAACTTTCTAAATTGTGACTCGTGGATAAATGAATTATTTTTCCGCGATGCCCACCATTCCGCATTCTCATCATAGTAAGCAGTTGTCAGTTTTTGCGGATTTTTCATAACTAGATTTTAGCACAAAAACAGCCCCCTTCGGAGCTGTTCGTTCGTATATCCTGTCCCCAAGCGCACGTCTAGCGCTTCGCCCACTAGGCGGTCCCGCGGACAGCCCATGCCTAGATAACTTCCGCCAACAACTCAGGAAATTCTTCCATCTTCATATCCTCGCCAGTATAATGTCCGTGTCCCTTGAGTTCGATCACTGTGCCGCCCAAAACGTTTTTGAAAGTCTCCAAGCTCCTCTTTCCATCTGGATGTTCATTGTCGGCAGTGAACATGATAATCTTATTTACGCGCTGCCTGATCGTTTCATCTATGGGATAATCATAGAACTTCTCCTTCGCCTCGCTGCTCGTGCCGATCTTCCATGGAGCTACGAGGATCAGTTTGTCGATCTTTTGCTTTGAATCGCCGAGCCAGTGCACGAGGAATGCGCATCCACAACTGTGCCCAATGAATATTGTCTCTTCACCAATCTCCTGCTTTTCAAACTCCGCTTTCCATTGTTCGTAATTCGGTGCCCACGATTCAGGCATAAGCGGCGTTGTCGTCGGTATGCCGTGGGCGATTAGTTGTTCCCGAAGCCACGGCATCCAATGCTTGTTTTCAGGATATTCCTTGCTTTCTTCCGGAGTGGAAGAACAGCCGTGGATGATGATCACGTTTTTCATTTTCCGTAGTTGAAATGAAAATATTCTCGCAGTTTGCCGATCTCAAATCCATTTGCGAGCATTGTTGCGATCGTAAATTCTTGTAGCTCTTGATAACGCCTGCTCTCCTCATCGGTTTTGCCTTTGTAAAAATCAATAAACATAGCGGGAATGCCATCCTCTTTTTTTCTCGCGGGAATCTCTTGATTGGTTTTCGGGTCCCATAGCACAACGTCAACTGATTTGCCGGATGCATGCGGCTTATCCTCCATGTTCATAATGCGTCGGGTGTCTTTCTCGCCAAACTTTTCCGTGCGCTTCTTAAATGCGAGTTCATACAACGCATGCGGGCGACAGCCTTCCCGAATATAGAGCCTCATTTTTTTTCTCGGAAAGCTTTATCAACTTGCTGCAAGGGAGCGATGAGATCTCTATGTACCTGCACACGCCCGTCAATTCCTATGGCTCGCAACTCATCTTCTGTGATATTGAAACGCTCCCGATTATCCCAATAATACTCCACTCCTAGCGCTTCGCCCACTGGGGAGCTCTGCGCGCTTTGTTGAGGCCGTACTTCTTGCGCTCCACCATGCGGGAGTCGCGGGTGAGGAAGCCCATGGTGCGGAGGCGTGGCTTCCAGTCCGGAGACTTTGCGATGATCGCGCGGGAGAGGCCGAGGCGCACGGCGCCGGCCTGGGCGTGAATGCCGCCGCCGCTTACGAGCACTGTAACGTCATACTCGGTAAGCTTGAGCTGTTCAAGCGGAGAACGTGCGTCTTGCACGAGGCGCGGGAGAGTAAAGTATTCCACCGGGGTCTTTCCGTTCACCGTCATCTTGCCGGTGCCGGGCATGATGCGCACGCGCGCGATCGCCGTCTTACGGCGGCCGACGGCTTCGGTGTAGCGGTGCTTCGCGCTAGCCGGAGCTTTGTGCTCGCGGGCTGCGGGCGCGGCGGCGGAGTGGGACGCCGCGGCATGCGAACGTGAAGTGGCCGCGCGTGAAGCGGGCTTTTCGGCTACTGCCATTTCATTCTTTGCTATTTCTTTTTCTTTGGTTGCCATATTATTTCGTTACTGCCGCTTTTCCCGGCTTCGAGCTCATTGGACGCACTCTCTTTCCTGCGTTCTTGGGTCCTACCGGTTCCACGAATATCAAATTCTTGATCCTCTGCTGCGTCAAAAAGTTCCGGGGAAGCATTTTGCGCACCGCGCGGCGCAAAACAAAGCGCGGGTCCTTCGCCATGTGTTGTTCGAAGGTCTTCTCCTTAAGATGGCCGACGTAGCCGGTGTGTTTGTAATAGATCTTGTCGGTGGCCTTCTTGCCGGTCACGACGATCGCGTCGTAATTCGTCACATAGACCTTGTCCGCGCTCACGCGGTTGCGCTCGAACGACGCCGACTTCTTTCCCTGCAAAATGAGGGAGATGTCGGTTGCCACGCGGCCCAATACTTTATTTTTTGCGTCGATGTGATATTCCATGTTAAACAAATTCAATGCGCGCCATGCGGGTGCCGTCGCGCTTGCGGCTTTGCGCGAGCTTCGTGATGCGCAGGTAACCGCCTTTCCGTTCGGCGTAGCGGGGACCATAATCTTCGAACAATTTCTTTACGATCTTATCGTTGTCCACGCGGCTTGATACCAGGCGCCGGTTGGCGACGGTCGCGGTCTTCGCAAAGCTGACCAAACGTTCCACGCGGGGGCGGATCGCCTTCGCGCGCGTTTCGGTCGTCTCTATCTTTCCCGTACGGATCAAGTCGTTGCCCAAATTACGCATGAAAGAAATGCGTGCGCCGCGAAGCCTGCCGAACTTGGTATTGTTTTTCTTTCCGTGCGTCATGGGAATGATGAAATAGAGTTTATGCTTTTTTCTTTGCCGCTTTTTTCTTAGTCTCGCCCTCTGACTTCGAATGTTTGGGCGCGTCGAATTCCTTTACTTCAACGACGCTCACTTTTTCGAAGTGGTCTTTCAAAATGTTCGCCGCCTTATGGAGCGCGGACGACGGGCTGATCGTGCCGTTCGTCGTCACCTCCAGACGCAAGCGATTATAATCCGTGCGGTCGCCAACGCGCATGTCTTCGATCGTGTAATTCACTTTGATGACCGGGGTAAAGATAGCGTCGATCGCGATGGTGCCGATCGGAAGGCGGCCTTCCGACTTGCGCGCATCCACCGGAACGTATCCCAATCCCCGCTCCACCCGTACCTCGATGTCGATCTCAGCGTCCTTGGCGGTGAGGTGTCCCAGCACCACGTCGGGATTCACGATCTCGACGTCCGAGTTGAGTTCGATGTCGCCTGCGGTAATCTCCCGCTCCCCTTTCAGTTGGAGCGCGAGCACCTGCGGCTCGTCAACATGCGAGCGGAAATAGATCTTCTTGAAGTTAAGCGCGAGCTCGACGATGTCTTCTTTTAATCCCGGCAACGTTGAAAATTCATGCGGAACATTCTTTAT
>DATKHM010000005.1:0-11821 GCA_035510235.1 Minisyncoccota bacterium
GTTTTCACGCACGGCGTTAAACGAAGTGAAGATCGGTAACAAGATCATCACCCGCGCAAATGAAGTGATCAATCGTGACCAGGCAGATGAGATCGAAGCTTCAAAGATCGAATCAGTAGTAGTTCGCTCACCGATCTCGTGCAAAACATTCTACGGAATTTGCGCCAAGTGTTATGGCTACGATTTGAGCAATAACGAGCTCGTAAAGATGGGAACTGCGGTCGGCGTCATTGCCGCACAGTCCATTGGCGAACCGGGAACCCAGCTCACAATGCGTACCTTCCACCAGGGAGGTGTCGCCGGAGCTGACATCACACACGGTCTCCCGCGCGTGGAGGAAATCTTCGAGACCCGCGCACCGAAAGGACGTGCGATCCTCGCACCGTTCGACGGCACGATCGACAAAATCGAAGAGCGCGGCACGCTCAAGGTCATGCGCTTCATCTCAGAGAACAAGAAAGCAAAGGCGCAGGAGATCAGCGTCTCGCGCGGCACCGTCCTCTTTGCGAAAGCAGGGGATAAGGTGGCCAAGGGCGACCAGCTTTCGGAAGGAAACCTCGATATCCACGAACTCTTTGAGCATAAAGGCATGGGAGAGGTTGGCCGCTATATCGTGAACGAAGTACAGAAGATCTACCTCTCGGAAGGCGCATCCATCAACAACAAACACATCGAAATGATCGTGAAGCAGATGTTCTCGCGCGTAAAGATCACGGACGGCGGCGACGCGCAGGACTTTGTGATGGGAGAGATCGTCGAGAAATCGAAGTTCCTCGAAGTGAACAAAGAGATCAAGAAGGCGGGCGGCAGGCAGGCGAAGTCAGGGGAAGTGCTCTTGGGCATCACCCGTATCGCGCTCTCCGCAGAGTCATTCTTGTCTGCGGCGTCGTTCCAGGATACGTCCCGGGTGCTCGTCAAAGCCGCGATCGAAGGCAAGATCGATAAATTGCGCGGCCTCAAAGAGAATGTCATCATCGGCCGTTTGATCCCTGCCGGAAAGCGTGATCTTCCTTCGGACGAAATGCTCCACGAGTCGGACGTGGCGGAAGAAGAGGAAGCGGCGATAGTCACTGAATAAACCGATGGGCTGTCTGGACTTTTCCGGACGGCTTGTTACAATACGGAACTATGACCAACGAAGAAAAGGACAAAAAGGAATACGAACTCGCGCTTCTTTTGAAGAGCGAAGATAACGTGGCGAGCGTTCTTAAGCTCGTTGCCCAGCATAACGGCGAGGGCGCATCCGAGCCGCGCGCCAAGCGGCTTCAGCTGGCGTACGAGATCAAGAAGCACACCGAAGCGGTCTTTGTGTACTTTACCTTCAAGGCGTTCGGCGATGACATCAAAACCCTTGAACACGACCTCAACTCCCACGCCGATGTACTCCGCTTTATGGTGATCGCCTCGCCGGCTCCGGCCGAGCGCACGGCCACCTCCGCCATGCCGCCGCGCGAAGAGCGCCGTTCGCGGACCCCGAGCTACAGTGTGGCTCCTGCCGCTACCGAAGCGCCGAAGCCCGCACCATCCCGGCCATTGAGCAACGAAGCGCTGGAAAAGAAGATAGAAGAGATCCTCCAGTAAAAAAATAAAAAGACCCGTGAATGGGTCTTTTTATTTTTTACACGGTGAAAGGCACCGCGCTGTTTCGACAAGCGATTAAATTCCCCTTAAATACAGCATTTTGGCTTTAGAGAATTTTAATGTAGGATATGCTAATATAGGGGTAAATAAACTAACCCATAATAAAAACATGGATCTCAATAAAGTCATTTTGGTGGGGCGGGTCACTGCGGACCCCCAGCTTCGCACAACTCCGGGCGGCCAGTCGGTCACGACGATTGGCGTTGCCACCAACCGCACGTGGACGGACAAGAACGGCGCCAAGCAGGAGCAGCCCGAGTTTCACAACATCGTCATGTGGGGCAGGACGGCAGAGATCGCGGGGCAGTACCTTACGAAGGGCGCGATGGTGCTCATCGAGGGCCGCATCCAGACCCGCAGCTGGACGGACAAGCAGGGCCAGCAGCGCAAGACGACGGAAATTATGTGCGAGCGGCTTCAGCTCGGGCCCCGCGCCGCAGGTGGCGGAGGCGGACAGGGCGGTGGCAAAAGTTTTGGTACGCCGTCATCGTCCGCGCAGGGCGGGGATAAGGATGCCATCCCTTCGCTTGATGAGATTCCCGTGATCAACCTTGAAGAGGACGAAATAAAGCCGGAAGATATCCCATTTTAGGCCTTGATTTAAAAGGGGATATCCTGTACCATTTCACTCATGGCAAAGAAAGTTAAAACCGTATTAAAACTTCAACTCCCCGCAGGCGGAGCCACTCCTGCACCTCCGGTAGGCACCGCGCTCGGTCCTCAAGGCATCAATATCCAGGAGTTCTGCAAACAGTTCAACGATGCCACGAAGGATATGAAGGGCGACATCGTTCCTGCGGAGATCACGGTCTTCGAGGACCGGACATTCACCTTTGTTTTGAAGACGCCTCCGGCGTCGGCGTTGCTCAAGCAGGCAGCAGGCATCGAGAAAGGCGCCGCTGATCCGCTCAAGAATAAAGTGGGCAAAGTTACCCGCGCAGACATCCGAAAGATCGCGGAGCGCAAACTTCCCGACCTGAACACCGACAACATAGAGGCCGCGGAACGCATCATCATGGGCACCGCGAAGAATATGGGAATCACGGTTGAGGGCTAGCATCGTTTAAAAAATTAGTAAAATCGGGGTTTCCCAAAAATTATCATTGGGCAGTTCCCGCCAAGAAGCCGATCGTAGTTGATCGGCTTTTTTGTTGCACCCTACCCGAAAGATAAAAATAGGAAACGGCGACTTGAAGCAAGTCGCCGTTGTTTGGTTGATGAGGATCTAGTCCTCGCCGAAGACAGAATCGAGGCCTGCCCACATCCGCTCGGAGCGTTGGTATTCAAGCTCATCCGCCGCCGTCCACCGTTTTGGTTCAGCGGTTTCAGTCGCTTCTCCTTCGGGGGAAAGATACCGTCGGAGAATCTCCACAATCTGTGGGGCGAGGTCGTCCCAAGAGAACACCTTAGCCTTCTCGATGTGAAGTTCATAGCGCTGGATGAAGGACATCCCGACGATGCCGTCGATATCGTACATCTCCTTCAACCATATCGGTGCGGGATCAGCAGACGCTGTGTCCATATGCTCGCGGCCGTAGTACATCTCCATATTCTTATCGGTCAGTTGCTGATCAACGTGAACGCAGAGAACGACCTTGTTTCGGGGGAATTCCAGTTGATAGCGCATACACGCTCCTAAGGTTTAAATTTGCAGTCTCCTGCAGTGCCGAGGTTAATCGTAACATGATTTTAATTGTTTGTCAAATACAACGAAAATGTTCGAAAATCGTTGTATACACTTCCCATCATCGCGATAGCTTTCCATATACCGCATTGAGCACTTTTTCAAACACTTGCTGTTCCGTGAGTGAAGTGGTGTCGAGTACGAAGTCATAGTGGTTCGGGTCGAGATGGTTTTCAATACCGTAGAGCGTGGCATATCGCTCGCGCTCCGCCTTTTCGCGTTCAGTAACGGCGATCGCCACCTCGCCGGCGGTCTTTCCGATGTTTTCTTTTCTCTCTCCTACCCGCGCTGCTCCCGTCGCGGGGTCAACGGTAAGGAGGATGTTGAATGTCCGGAAAGGACTTTGCTTGGCAAAATACCATGCGACGCGTCCCTGCACGACGAGGTTCTCTTTCTCACTCATGAGCTTCATCTGGCGCTTGTCTACCGCTTGCTCCAGAGCGGGGTCGTCTTTTAATTGGGCATAGAACTGCTCGATCGAAAGATTCTTTTCTGCCGCCATCTCGCGGAAAATGCCGCCGACGTAAAGCTGTTCATAGTGCAGGGCGTTCGCCAGGTTGTTTGCGAGCGTCGTCTTTCCCGCGCCGAGATTTCCGCCGATGGTGATGATCATGCTTCCATTAAAACATAATTAACGCCGGCCTGAAACGGTTGAATAATGGCCCATTTTCAGTTACCATCAAAAATATCCATGAGCGATTACCATCCCACCATCGGCCTCGAGATACACGCGGAGCTCAAGACGCGGACCAAGATGTTCTGCGATTCCCTCAACGACCCGAATGAGGCTCATCCGAACGTGAACGTATGTCCGGTCTGCATGGGGCATCCGGGAACACTACCGGTCGCCAACAAGCAGGCGATCGAGCACGTCATTAAAGTGGGACTCGCGCTCGGCGGGAATATCAACGAGACCACCAAGTTCGACCGCAAAAATTATTTCTATCCCGATCTTCCGAAAGCGTACCAAATATCGCAATACGACAAGCCGCTCGTCGTCGGCGGGATGCTGAAGGATATTCGTATCACGCGTGTGCACTTGGAAGAAGACACGGCGAACTTGAGCCATGGCGATGGCGTATCGCTCGTCGACTACAACCGCTCCGGCATGCCATTGATGGAACTCGTTACGGAGCCGGACTTTACGAGTGCCGAACAGGTCGCGGACTTCGCGCGTGAGCTGCAGCTCATTTTGCGCTATCTCGGCGTGTCGGACGCGAACATGGAAAAAGGGCAGATGCGCATCGAAGCGAACGTGAGTCTGAACATGGGGACGAAGACAGAGCTTAAGAACATCAACTCGTTCAAGGCGGTACACGATGCGGTGAAGTATGAATTGAAACGTCAGGAAGAAGCGTTGCGCGCGGGCGAGCAGCTGACGCAGGAGACGCGGGGCTGGGATGAAGCAAAACAAAAAACGGTGTCTCAGCGCTCCAAAGAGCAGGCGCACGATTATCGCTATTTCCCGGAGCCGGACATTCCTCCCTTCGAGACGAAAGTATTCGGACTGGAGGTGTTGCGGGATTCCATCCCCGAGCTTCCCGCGCAAAAGCGTGCGCGGTTCGTGAGCGAATATGGCTTGGGCGAAAAGCAGGCCGACGCGCTCGTAGGTGAGTTGGAAACGGCAAATTATTTTGAAGAGGCAGTGTCCGAGTTTCGCGAGGAGATCCCGGACGGCGAGGTTGCTACGGTCTATAACTACCTGACGAGCGATTTGCGTGGCCTGATGAAGCAGGCGGATGTTTCATTTACAGAGATCAAAGTTCGCCCCGAGCATCTTGCGAGCCTTGCGGTGCTCATCGATCAGAAAAAGATCACCAGCCGCCAGGCGAAGGATATGCTCGCCAAGATGTTTGAGACCGGCGCCGGCCCGGAAGAGATCATGGAGAGCGAGCAGATTGGCATCTCCGACACCGATGAAGTGGAAGCGGTCGTATTGGCCGTCATCGCCGAGCACTATGCGGCGGTCGCGGATTACAAAAAAGGAAAGACGGCGAGTATGCAGTTTCTCATCGGCAAGGCGATGGCGCGGCTGAAGGGACGCGCACAGCCGGATATGCTGAAGGAGCTGTTTGAAAAAAATCTGGCGTAACTATTATCGTAAAAAATTTTCGGCGAGTGCAAGCGCCTCATTGAGATCGCTTACCCACTGCGTGGAGCCGTCTTTTTTGAACCACGTCATCTGGCGTTTTGCATAGTGCCACGTATTGATTTTTATTGCTGCAGTGGCGTCTTCGAGCGACAGTGCTCCATTTAAATAGTCGATGATCTCGCGATAGCCTATTGCATCGAATGCGACGGGCGTTCGGCCATATTTTTTTATGAGTGCCGAAACTTCATTAACGAGTCCGTCGTGGATCATCGCGTCCACGCGTCGGTCAATGCGTTCGCGCAATACTTCCGGCCGGGGATTGAGGCCGATCGTGAGTGTGTCGAAGAGCGGCTCGTGTTTTTTGCGTTGTGCGGTGAACGGGGCGCCCGTCGTGATCGCGACTTCGAGCGCCCGTACCACGCGGCGCGGGTTCTTGGGGTCCACCACATACGCCGCTTCGGGATCAAGCGCAATCAGTTTTTTGAAAACCGCATCGAGCCCGTCGCGCGCTATCTCGGCTTCTATCTCTGCGCGCAACTTTGGATCGACCTGCACTTTGGGAATATCCAAATTTTCGGTTACCGCCTTAACATATAATCCGGTGCCGCCTACGAGCAGGGGAAGCTTCCCGCGCCCGACGATGTCGTTGATCGCCGTAATGGCGTCGCTTTTATATTCCGCGACGGTATAGTCTTCGTCGGGATTTTTAATGTCAATAAGATGATGGGGAACTGCGCGGCGTTCCGCCGCGGTCGGCTTTGCGGTGCCGATGTCCATGCCGCGATAGACCTGCCGCGAGTCGGCGGAGACGATCTCGCCGCCGAATTTTTCCGCCAACGCAATACCCAGCGCGGTCTTTCCGCTGGCCGTAGGGCCGACGATCGCGATGAGTTTAGGCAAGCCCCGCGCCGGCATCCGCGCCGGAGCAGGAACTGTTTTTCCGTCCGACATACTAAAGAGTCTTTTCTTTGATCTCGCTCTCGATCTTCTTTATGAATTCCGCAAGCGGCATTTCCTTTTCCTCGCCTTTGCGGTCGCGGACATTCACAGTGCCGGCGGCTTCTTCTTTTTCTCCGACCACAAGCACGTAAGGGATTTTCATCATCTCCGCTTCGCGGATGCGTTTGCCGAGCGATTCATTCGCAGCGCTCAGTTCCGCACGGACGCCGGCATCAGTCATCGCGTCATATGTTTTCTTTGCATAATCGGAGAATTTTTCACTGATGGGAAGGATCGTCGCCTGCACCGGCGCGAGCCAGATGGGAAACTTTCCGGCGAAGTGTTCGATCAAAATACCGAGGAACCGTTCGGTCGATCCGAGGATGGCGCGGTGGATGACCACCGGCCGCTGCTTTTCGGAATTTTCGTCGATATATTCGAGCTCGAAACGCTGGGGAAGGTTCATGTCCAACTGGATCGTCGAGAGCTGCCAGTCGCGGCCAATGACATCTTTAAAAATAAAATCGAGTTTCGGGCCATAGAACGCCGCTTCGCCAACGCCGATGTCGTATTTCCATCCGCGCTTTTTTATGAGCTCGGTGAGCGTGGCCTCCGAATCGGCCCAGATCTTTTGATCGCCGATATATTTATCTTTGTTGGCGGGATCGTGCGTTGAGATGCGCACCCAAAAATCGTCGAACCCAAATGTCTTGTACACCTCGGCAACCATGTCGAGCATCAGGTTGATCTCGTGTTCAATCTGGTCGGGGCGTACGAAGACGTGGCAGTCATCCTGGGTAAGCGCACGCACGCGCGTGAGGCCGGAGAGTTCGCCGGACTTTTCATAACGATAGTTGGTGGTGGTGCAGGTATAGCGGACGGGCAGTTCCCGATACGAATGAGGGATCGTTTTGTAAAGCATCATGAAGTGCGGGCAATTCATGGGCTTCAGATAATATTTCGCCTCACCCTTGAGGTCCATCGGCGGATACATCGCATCATATTTATCGAGATGTCCGGAAATTTTATAAAGTTCCCCTTTGGTGATATGAGGGATCCAGATCGGCACATATCCGCGCTGTTCTTGCAGATCGGTTATATAATTTTCCAACGTTCGGCGGAGGATGGCGCCCTTGGGATAGAAGAGCGGGAGACCGGGTCCGATCTCATCGATGATGGTAAAAAGTTGGAGTTCTTTCCCAAGTTTTCGATGATCTCGCTTCTTCGCCTCCTCAAGCATCTTTTCATAATCTTTTAACGCTTCCTTGCTTTCGAACGCAAGGCCGTAGATGCGCTGGAGCTGTTGGTTCTTCTCATCGCCGCGCCAGTAGGCGCCCGCGATCTTGTCGAGCTTGAACCCGTCGGCGGGGATCTCGGAAGTATTCTCCACATGGCCACCTCGGCAAAGATCCATAAAGATATCGCCGGTCTCATAGACGGTCAGTTTTTTGCTGTCGGTCGAAAACTCGTTTATGAGATCCAGCTTGAACGGCTGTTCGGCAAAAAGTTTTTTTGCTTCCGCGGCCGTGACCTCGCGACCGGTGAACGGCAGTTTCTTGTTCACAAAGCCGCGCATCGTCTTCTCGAGCATCTTCAGATCATCCGGCGTCACCGCGCGGGGGAGCAGGAAGTCGTAGTAAAAACCGCTCTCTATAGTGGGGCCGATGCCCAGCTTGGCATCCGGAAATTCTTTGAGCACCGCCGCCGCGAGCAGGTGCGCCAGCGAGTGACGGATGTGGTCGAGCTTTTCCGGGGAAGTGGTGGATTCATTATGAGGCATAATGTACTCATTCTATGCCAAAAAAATAGATTTTTGAAGCCCCCAGCTACGTTTCTTCATTTGCACAGGAAGAGCCTTGCATTCAGAGACGCGATTTCGCATAATATCCATATAGGGGAAAGGTCGAAACTTTCTTATCGTAAAATCAATACATACATATCATATGAAAAAGGCAATTGGGGTTCTCTTGGGAATGGTTATCTTGGCTCTGGGCAGTTCCGCGCATGCCCAGAATGCGGTTGTCGGAGGGGGCGCAAAGGTCGTCGCATGCCCCATGTTCGTGCCATACTGCCCCTATGGTGGTCATGGGGTCGTTGAGGGTAATGGCTGCAGTCAAACGATTTGTAATCCCCCGTCCGCAACAGGAGTTGGGATTCAGGGCGGCGTATCCGCCTCTACTTCTGCACAGTCGCAAGGTTCATCCAGTGGCTCAGTTTTAGTAAATGTTGATATCGGTAGTGGATTGCAAAACCAAATCCAAGCCGTGGCCGCCAATACGTCATCAATTAACGCCGTCGTCCAGCTACAAGGAAATACCGCCGGACTCATTGAGAGCGACGCTGATCTCTCGGCATACAACAATCTTGTCATAAAAGATCGTCCTGTAATTACCGCAATCAATGTCCATAGCGATAACAGCATCGCCATAGACTATTCCCAACCAGCAAAGTTGTTCGGCATTTTCCCCACATCGTTATCGGGAGAGGTGGATGTGGACGCGCAGGGGAATACCACCGTGCATTTGCCATGGTATGCGATCTTCTACGCTAAGAATACTGCGAACGTACAGACATCGGTCGCGGCGGCAGTCCAGCAATCGGGTGCCAGTTTTGGGGCTCAAGCGAATGCAGGAGTCCAACTTCAGAATACCGCTCGCGTGATCAGCGCGGCTACAGCGGCATTGCAAGCTCAGGCTCAGGCTAGTGTATCGGCAAACGCAGGAACCCAATAATTTTTTCAGGATTGGCCATAGTGATATACTTATAGTGATAACCTCGTCCGTTATCTAGGGAGTGGTCGAACCTATAAAATAAAATCAAATTATGAAAAAATCTTATATTATTTGGTTGGTAGTGATTGTCGTTATCATCATTGCCGGCGGTTACCTCTGGTGGTCATCAATGTCTCAACCTCAATCTCCGGTTGCAACAACGCAGACACCAACATCAACCACGTCACCGGTTTCCCCGACAAGTCCGACAACTAGTCCAACACCACCGCAGCCAACGTCTGCTGCAACAATCACCCTTAACAATTCGGGTGCAGGTATCTTCGGAGCTTATTTGACCGCAGCAAACGGAATGACCTTATATCAATCTACCAAGGATACTGACAACGTGAGCAATTGTACGGGCGCGTGCGCGGTCTCATGGCCACCATATATTGTTTCTGCCGCGACTGCCGCTTCGCTTACTGCGGATCCGGGCATCACAGGGAAGATAGGAACGATCAAGCTGGCCGATGGTTCGCTTCAGGTCACGTATAGAGGCTTGCCACTCTACTTCTACATACTGGATACCAAGCCGGGAGATACGAAAGGAGAAGCCGTCAATGGTTTTACCGAAGTAGCTCCATAAGATGAATAGAAATAGCCCCGATAATATCGGGGCTATTAATCCTTGAAAGGCCGATGTGCCTAATCAATCTCATTATAAAAAAATGGTAAAAGGAAACTTTATCGGTGGGGCGATCGTTGCAATCATCTACACGGTCTATATTTTGGTGAAACCCTTGGAGTCACGCCCACAAGAAGCAATATTACTAGTGGTTCTTAATGCGTTAACCATCGTGTTACTGGCTTTTGCATTCAAATAGAAAAAAGCGAAGTAAGAGTTTACTGCCGAATGTTTGTTCGAACATCACCCCACACTTTTCGCCCCATTTGAAAAACCGTCCCGTTGCGCTATCATAGCCATATGCTCGATATCAAGTTTATCCGCGAGAATGCGGCGCTCATAAAGGACGCGGCGGCAAAGAAGAATCTTGACCCCAAGGTTATTGACGAATTAATAGAGGTCGATGCCAAGCGTCGCGAGTTGATGGCGACATCGGAGACGCTCCGCGCGGAGCAAAAGAAGACGCAGGACCGTGAAGCGGGTGCAAAATTAAAAGAGCAATTCAAGGAGCAGGAGGAAAAACTGAAGCCGCTCGAAAAGCGTTTTAGCGAGCTGATGGCGCGTGTGCCGAACATTATTTCGCCGGACACGCCGGTGGGAAAGAGCGATGAAGAAAATAAGGAAGTGTTCCGCTGGATTCCGCCGAGCGGAGGTGGTCCCGATGGTGGCGACGAGAAAAAGTTCGGCTTCACGCCGAAGGATCATATGGCTCTCGGAAAGGACCTCGACATTTTGGATTTTGAAAAAGGCACGAAGGTGGGCGGTTTCCGGGGATACTACCTAAAGAATGAAGGTGTCCTGCTCGTGATGGGTATCATGATGTATGCCGTGAACAAACTGGTGGAAAAAGGTTTTAAGCCGATGATCCCGCCGACGCTCGTGAAGGAATTTGCGCTGTTCGGCACGGGATATTTTAAGGGTACAGAGTATGATCCGGAGGTGGATGAGATCTATCAGATCGCGACGAACGATGTCCCAGCGGGTGGCGACTCTGGCGGCGAAAAAGCGGCCGTCGAGAAAAAGTTTCTTGTGGGAACTTCTGAGCCATCGCTCCTCGCATATTATTCCGACGAGTTATTGAAGGCAGATCAGTTCCCGATAAAAAATGCAGGCTACAGCCAATGCTATCGCAGCGAGATCGGCAGTTATGGCCGCGACGTAAAGGGGATGTATCGCGTGCATGAGTTTATGAAAGTGGAACAGGTGATCTTGGCCGAGGCGGACATCGAAAAAACCACCGCGTTGCAGGACGAGATGGTGGCGATCTCGGGCGAGATGCACGAGGAACTTGGATTGCCGTACCGTCGCCTGCTGATTTGCACGGGCGATCTTAGCGCCGGCAAGTATAAACAATACGACACGGAAGCGTGGCTTCCGGGAATGAACCGCTGGGCCGAGACGGGCTCCGCGAGCAACTTCCTCGACTGGCAATCGCGCCGCCTGAACGTAAAGTATGTCGATCCGAAAACGGGCGAGAAGAAATATGTCTATATGTTGAACAACACTGCTCTACCAAGTCCGCGCGTGTTCATCGCGATCCTCGAGAATCATCAAACGAAAGATGGGAAGATCGCGGTGCCGGAAGTTTTGCAGAAATACATAGGGAAAAAGATTATCGGATAGTGTCGTTCGACCGCGCGCGGCGCGGGAGTGCTATTATTGAGTAATGCAGATCGCGCCATACGTTTCCGACCAGAAGAAGAAGCGCAAACGCCGCCGCGCATATTTTTTTATAGTGATCGGACTGGTCATCCTTTACGGAATATTTTTTATCGTCCAGTGGCTGATCCTTCGCTCGCCGGTCTTCCGCGTCGATCACGTCGTCGTGCAAGGGAATGGCTCGATCGCGAGCGCGGACGTGATCGCGCTCGCGGAGGCGAGTGCCCTTCCCACGCATAGTCTCCTGCGTGGCGCGCTCACGTTCGATAATATGCTGTTGTGGCCGGCGGCGATCCCACAAAACGAGCTTCAGCTAGTCCCGCAGCTCGCGAGTGCGACGATCGCAAAAGATTATTTTTCCCATACTATCACGATTACCGTAACTGAGCGGTCGCCTTTCGGCATCTGGT
>DATKHM010000006.1:0-2453 GCA_035510235.1 Minisyncoccota bacterium
CCTTAAAGGTGCATCCGACGGGATCGGGCGGCGCGGGCCACGCGATTAACATCGGTAGTATCAATAGCACGACTCCGGCGATGGGCAGCGCCAATGGGACCTCAAGTGTGTTGAGCCTCAGCGTCCAGACTGCGCTTGCGCAGATCGCGGCGGCGGATAAGGCCGCCGGTGATCAGCCCGCGATCGAGATCGTTGACCCGACGGGATTCATCAACACCTCATCGACTTTCACCCTGTCGAGCCTCATCGGGCACGACGTCATTCTTCTGGATTTCTGGACGTACAGCTGCATCAATTGCGTGCGCACGATCCCGTACCTGAACGCGTGGTATGCAAAGTATAACGGCCTGGGGTTTGTGGTCGTGGGCATTCATACGCCGGAATTCGATTTTGAAAAGAACATCACGAACGTACAAAACGCGGTGCAGGAATATGGCATCCACTATCCGGTTATTCTCGACAGCAACTATGGAACCTGGGATGCCTATAATAATCTTTATTGGCCCAATGAATATCTGATCGATATGGCCGGGTATATCGTGCACAACCAAGTGGGTGAGGGGAATTATGCCGAGAGCGAAGCCGAGATCCAAAAACTGCTCGTGCAGCGGGCGCAGGTGTTGGGACTCAATCCTGCAGCCATTCCGACATCCACCGTGAACATCACGGCTCCTGATTTGAGCGAGATCAATAGTCCTGAAACATATTTTGGCGCCGAACGAAACAGTTATCTGGCAAATGGAACGCCCCAGGTCAATGGCCAACAGACTCTGACCGCACCGGCGGCAAACGATGTTCAGCTCAATGAGCTTTATCTTGGCGGAACATGGGATTTTGAAGACCAGTATGCGACGAACGTGAACGCTGGCGCTACCGTTACGTATGAATATGACGCCGGAAATGTCTATATAGTTGCCGCCGGTGCTCCGAACGGCACCGTGGTGGATGTCTTGCAAGACGGCCAGCCGATCAGCGCAGCCGATGCCGGAACCGACGTTCACAATGGCAAAATAGTCATTTCAGGAAACAAACTTTACAATCTTGTTAAAAATGCCGATGGCGGGGGCATCCATACGCTTCAGCTCATCGTCGAATCCCCAGGGTTGCAGGCATATACATTTACATTCGGATAAAAAATGGAGAATAAGAATCAAATTGCGGTGTTCGGCGGGGGATGTTTTTGGTGCACGGAAGCGGTGTTCGAAGAGTTGCGCGGTGTGATCTCTGTGATGCCTGGCTACACCGGCGGCACGGTGAAGAATCCGAGCTACGACCAGGTCTGCACCGGCATGACCGGCCACGCCGAGGCGACGCGCGTGGAATACGATCCGTCGCAGATCACGTATCACGACCTGCTTACGGTATTCTTCGCCACGCACGATCCCACCACGCTGAATCGGCAGGGGAACGACGTCGGTACGCAATATCGCTCGGCGATCTTCTATGCGACGCCTGAGCAAAAAGCGGAGGCGGAAAAATTTATCGCAGCGCTTACCGCGTCCGATCCCGGCGGACGACCGATCGTTACCGAGGTGGTTCCGCTTGGCGAGTTCTATGAAGCGGAAGATTATCACCGGCAATATTTTAAGAACCACCCCGAAGCCGGATATTGCCAGGTCATCATCGAGCCGAAGGTCGAAAAATTGCAGAAACAATTCGCTGACTTATTGAAATCGTCCGCCAAGCCGAGCGGGCAATAAATTAAAATGGTATTAAAACAATTATGGCCGATGCAAAAATAAAACCAGATAGCGAGCTTTCGCCGGAGCTTCGCAAGATCGCGCGTGAGGGCGGCACGGAGCCGGCCTTCACGGGAAAATATTGGGACAATCACGAGAAGGGAATGTATAAATGCGCCGTATGCGGAACGGAACTATTCTCATCGGATACCAAGTTCGACTCCGGCACCGGCTGGCCGAGTTTCACCGAACCTGCCAACTTGGCGAACGTCGAATTAAAGACGGACACGAGCTACGGCATGAAACGCACCGAAGTCATTTGCAAAACCTGTGGCGCGCACCTCGGTCACGTCTTTGACGACGGCCCGGCGGACAAAGGCGGCAAGCGATATTGTATCAATTCGGTATGTCTGGAATTGGAGAAAAGCGAGGGGAAATAGATCCTAGAGCGCGGCGAGATCGAGCGTGTAATCGATTCTTATCTGTTTTACAAAGTCCGGCACGTGGCTGACGAGGATCATCGCGCCTTCATAGCGGTCGAGCGCTTTTGCAATAACAGGAATATGGCGGAAGTTGATATGGTTGGTGGGCTCGTCGAGGATCAGAAGGCCCGGCGCTTCGAGCGAAAGCTTCGCGAACGCCACAAGTCCTTTCTGGCCTTCGGACAGCGCGCCTATTTTTGCGCGGAGCAATTCAGCATCCAACAAAAATCCTGCCGCCGTGGAACGCAATCTATCTTGGTCGCCCTCGCGCATGGCGCGCGCGAGCGTATCC
>DATKHM010000007.1:0-24966 GCA_035510235.1 Minisyncoccota bacterium
GAGCTCGATGTCGCCGGCCGTGATCTCCCGCTCCCCTTTCAGCTTGAGCGCGAGTACCTGCGGCTCGTCAACGTGCGAGCGGAAATATACTTTCTTGAAGTTGAGCGCGAGCTCTACGATATCCTCTTTTAATCCCGGCAACGTCGAAAACTCGTGCGGAACGTTCTTTATTTTGATCTCGGTAACGGCAGCGCCCGGCAATGACGACAAAAGCGCGCGGCGGAGCGCCGTGCCGATCGTCAAACCGTAGCCCGCGTACAATCCTTCGATCTCGAACACGCCATCCTTCGCGTCCTCGGAGATGGTCTTGATGGAAACACTTGAGCTGACATATGCGAATTCCATGTGATGAATAAAATTGTTATTTATTTTGAGAATGAGTCGACCAAAAGGTTAATTTCGAAAGGAGGGTTGATGTCCGTCGGGGCCGAGAGCATTTCCGCATCCAACTTGTCCGGATCCATCCGGAGCCAGGAGGGAGCCTCATATTTTTTTAACATCTCCATCCGGTCCGTGAACGTCCTATTCTCTTTCGATGCCGTCCGCACCCCGACGAGGTCGCCTTTGCGCAATTGGTATCCCGGCGACACCACCTTCTTTTTGTTCACCGTGATGTGCCCCTGCACCACGAGCTGGCGCGCCGCCGCCCGCGAGACCGCCCAGCCGAGTAAGAACACCACGGAGTCCACCCGCGACTCAAGCAGTTCGAGCACGCGCGCACCCGACGCGCCTTTTGCCGCCGTCGCCATTGTGAACAGCCGCTTCATGTTATTTTCATTGACGCCGTACGCGATCTTGAACTTGTTCTTTTCGCGCAGCTGGAGTCCGAACTCCGAGAGCGCCTTCGGGCGCGAACGCGGCCCGTGCGCTCCGGGGCGATATGGCTTCCGCGTCAGCGCGGACTTCGGAGACATCGCGCGGTCGCCTTTCAGCCCGAGGCGCACGCCCAATGCCCGCTCTTTTTTTTCTTTAGGACCTCTCATGGATGGTGGTTAACGTAGTGATATAATAACAAATTTTGGGGTTTTAATCAAATATTCATCAGACAGCGCCGTTATACGCGGCGAACCTTTGCGGGGCGCGGGCCGTTGTGCGGAACCGGTGTGGCATCTTTGATGGAAAGAATATTGAAGCCGTTGTTGATGAGCGAGCGGATAGCGGAGTCGCGGCCGGAGCCGATGCCTTTTACGATGACCGAAATATCCTTTGGACCGCTTGCCTGGATCTTTTCCGTGATCGCCGCGATCACTTTTGAGGATGCGAACGGCGTCGCCTTCTTGGGCCCGGAAAAACCAAGCGATCCGGCGGAAGCCCACGCGAGCACGTTCCCGGTATTATCCGTAACCGTAACGACGGTATTGTTGTAGGTAGCGTTCACATAGACCTTGCCCTCCTGCACCCGCTTTGCTTTGCGTGAAGCCGCCGAGGCCGCTTTGGTGGCGGTCGCGTCAGGAGCCTTGGTCTCCTTGACCGCGGCGTCCCCTGCTTGCGTTGTTACTTTTTTCTTTCCCATGCTATTGATATGTCGTGTTATTTCTTTTCAACCGTCCGCTTGCCGCTGCCCGCCGTTTTGCGGACGTTGCCGCGCACGGTGCGGGAATTGGTGCGGGTTCGCTGTCCGCGCGTGGGCAGTCGCCGCGCATGGCGGATTCCGCGATAGCTTCCCAAGTCCTTAAGACGCGTGATGTTACGCTTGACGAGCTGGCGCAACTCTCCTTCCACCGGGTAGGTGGTTTCCAAAAAGTTCTGGATGCGGAGTACTTCGTCGGCGGTGAGTTCTTTCGCCTTCTTGCTGGCTTCGACTTTGGCGGCCGCGAGCGCTTTCTTGCTGACGGCGGATCCCACTCCGTATAAGTACGTAAGCGAGGTGTCGATCCTTTTATTGTCCGGGATGTTGACTCCAAAAATTCTCATGATGGTTAGCCTTGGCGCTGTTTATGTTTTGGATTTTTGCAGCGTACAAAAAGTTTGCCGTTCCGTTTTACGATCTGGCAGCTTGAACAAATCTTCTTTATTGAGCTTCGTACTTTCATGTCTTTATATATAGTGGCCGCGCATGGCGGCCGAACGACTACAACCTGCGCACGATCCTGCCTTTCTCGCCGTCGGGACTCAGCTCAACAAGCACCCGGTCGCCGGGCAAGACCCTGATGTTGTGCATCTTCATCTTTCCCGCAAGATGCGCGAGGATTTCGGTCTCCAAGCCGTTGATCTTGACCCGAAACATCAAACCTGGCAGGGCTTCGTACACCTTGCCCTCCTTCGCGGCTTCAGTTTCCATTACGTAACATCAAGCTAAGGCTCATAAACCAATAGGACGATTATATAGGAGGAGGGTACGACTTGTCAACATACCTCAAGCCTTGCCCTTTAATCCGAGGCCAAAACAGATACCTGACGAAGCGGGATTAGTGCTATGCCATCGATAATTCTTAACTTTTCAGCCATCGTGGAATAGTTCAAAATCTCATAGCCTAGGATATTCCCTTTTATATCATAATCGACCGAATAATCCCCTTTATCTTCGGTTCTCGCCACTTTCCCCTTTTTGCACTTCATATAGAAAGCATCTACCTCAGGATCGTATGTTTTTTTGATCATTGATTTTTTCATAGTATGTCGTTACCACATTGATTTCCGACCCGTTTATGATTCGATATTTTACGACCAATATCCCCAATGTATTTTGATGAATCGCTATTCTTATCCCTCCCGGTGCGTCATCTTTAATCCCCAAATCGATAACTGCCTGGATTTCTCTTTTTGAAATACCCCTTTCATTCATTCGTAACAAAGCGTGGCGGGAATATCTTATTCTCATTATATGGCATTTGTATGATTTTAGTAAATCTAAAACATTAGCCATTAAAGATATCTAAAATGAAAACAGCCGTTTTAGCGGCTGCTTTCACGACACATAGAGATTCCAGTCCGTAGTGTTATGGGACTGCTACCTTCCAAATAATAATATTCCCTTATCGGCGGATGTCAAAAATCTTTTAATGATTTTTTAATCCTCTACCTAATATTTAATTGACGGTGATATGGATCTTGCTCGGGTCGGAAGGGATACTCCAGAGCCATGACGGCCACATGGAGATTTCGCCGTCAGCGAGTTGGGGCAGCCCGGAGATGGTGTTCCGCGCGGCGGCGATGCTCTGGCCCTCGATGCTCGTGGCGAATTCCGCGGCGGAGAATGCTGGCTCGAGTGATCCCTGCGCAGAAAGCGCGAAGGCGACCTGCCCTGTCGTAAAGTTCGGCGTCACATCGCCGTAGCTCAGGCTGATCGTCTTGAACGTGGAACTCGCCTCCTGCGCCTGCGCGAGCGAAAGCAGATAATTCTGCAACGCCGTCTGGTCGAATCCGATCGCCTGAAGCGTCGCCACGCCAAAAACGGTGAAGTTTCCGTTCGCGTCGGTGCTCGTGTTCACGGTAAGCGTAGTGATGGTCGTCGTTGTCGCACCGTCAGGGATCTCAAAATTGTTCGGATAGGTGCCGGAGAAACCGCTCTGCACGCTCGCCTCCAAAAGTGCGGTGGTCGATGCTTTTGCATTTGAAATGTCCGCAGCGGTGGGCGTCGCGCGCTGGCCCACAAAGCCGCCGGTCGTGGATGCCGTGATCACGCCGTAAAATCCGGCTTCCCGTCCGGGATCGTTCGCGAATCCGGGAATCGTAAGTTTTGCAACGGGGCCGACGTTATAATCCGGCCCTGCCTGATCGGCGACGATCGGAACGGTGATGGACGACGGCGTGAGTGCGCCGTTCACCGTGGTCTCGCCCGGCACGGTGACGTTGCTCACGATGCGGAATATCTGTCCGTTGGGCGTGAGAAATCTCGTCGTCGCCACGAGCTCCTGCGATGCGGCGCTATACGCGTTGTAAATCGTGATCATCCCCTGCGCTTTTTGCGAGACCTGTTGCACGAGCGATCCGGGGAACGATTCCGTGACGTTCTTGGTGGCAGTGAATATCTGCGCGGGGATCGTGTTGGTGGTGGGATCGATACCGGCCGCACTCTTACTTGCGATAAAATTGTCCTGATAGCTCCATGGCGTCTGCTTGAAGTTGATCGTGATGTCGGCGTGATCAAAGAAGACGCTTGCGGCATAGGCCGCTGCAGCGGCGATGACGATGATGATGATGACGATCGCCATGATGGCTTTTGAGGGGAATCGTCGCGGCGCTCTGTCTTCTTCATCTTCATCATCAAGGTCGGGCGCTGCGTCAAAGAAACGGTTGCGGACGGGCGTCGGCGATGACGTTACGGTCTTTTCCTCCGGCTCATCTTCCGCTTCTCCATCGAAGGCTCCTCTCTCTTCGCCGTCAGTGTCTTTTGCCACAGCTCGCTCCGGCTTTTTCCCGGCTTTATTCACCGAAGGCGCCTTTTTGGAAAATTTTTCTTTTTCCCCATCTTCCTCATCGTCATTATCTTGGAGGTCTCCGCGCAGCGGATCCGCCGCATCTTCCCGGCGGGAAACGATATCGGAAAAACCGCCGGCGCCGCGGACGCCCTTCCATAACGGATGGCTTGCTTCGATGTGGCTTTCCTTGGCGAACGCAAGGATCGTCTCGTCAACGGATTCGATGACGATGCTGCGTCCGGCGGAATCCGCCTCGCGCTTCAAAAGATGAAAATTGCTTACCGACCGGCCGAGCGCCGATCCTTTGGGAATGACGATCGACACCTCTCCGTCCGGTTCATTCAACATACGGTCAATGACCTCCGCAATGCCTTCAGTTTTATCAACGATGATTTTTTTCATTCTAAAAAATTATATCATATTCGTCTTTGCGCTGTATTGCCGTGTGGCGCGCTAATCGCCAAGCCAATGCAAACGCCGCCGTAACTTCTGATTGATCTCCGAATTGCTTTTATCGAAATACGCCTCAATGAAGGGCAGCAGATGACGGGAGATGACTGCATCCGAACCGCAATCCCCTTCACGATCCGCAAAGCCAAGCTGCTGGAAGATCTCCGCCAGCGGGAATGGTTCGAACGTGGCAGCGCCGTGCTTGTGGGGCAGCGCAAACGGCAGGTCGTGTTCGGCATCCACGTATACAAATCCTTTTACCTTCGCCTTTCCCACTTCCTTTAAAAACTGTTCGACCACCGGATCGATGAATTTCTTGAACGCACGCGCGGCGCTCTCGGACATCGCTCCGCCAAGGTACGCGCGATACATTTCCCGCGCGGCGTCATCGCTGACGCCAAGTTCCGCCGCGATGCGTAAAAAGAGCGCGTCAAAACTCCATGAGAGTTTTTCGCGATACAGTACCGGATGCCCGTCCTTCGTTTTCTCCAAAACAAAGAGCGATGCGCCGCGCGGGCCTTCGTCTACAATGAGATTTAAGGGAAGCTTCCGGGCGCGCGCCAAAGAGGCCAGGCGCGCCTGCGCCGACTCGGCAAAAAAGAAATCTTCCGGCGCGTTGAAAAATTGCTTGAGGTCCTCAAAGAGCGCGCGCCCGGTGAACGTGAGTTCGAGCAATAGCGATATTTTTTTCCCGGTGAAGCCGACGGGATTCACCACCAGGTGGCCATCCACCTTAAAACCGCGCGCTTTCGCCCCGACCAGAATCGTGTCGATCTCGTGGATGCCAAGACGCCTCGCCGCTTCACTGCGGCACTGGTTGAAGATCTTTCCCATCGCCTGCGCGATGAGGTTCTCGAGCTCCGGCAGGGCGATCTCGCTCTGCGCCGTTCCATGTTCGCGCGGCAGGTCGAGCGGGATCGGGATCGTCGTCGCGAGCGACGAGTCCGCAATGGCGATCACCTTGCGATGCGCTTTAAAGAAGTAATTCCCTTCCCATGTTTTCTGCGTCACGCTCCGCATGGGCGACGCAAGGAATTTTTTGAGGTCGAGATTCTTTACGCGCTTCTCAAAAATGATGTTCCGGTCCTCATCCACGCTCAGGAACAATCCGTCCGCGCCGGAAGGCCCGATCGCGAGCACCAAAAACTTTTCCCGCGGCTTGAAGAGGTTGGATTTCTTCACCTCATTATTTTAGCACAGAAAATCATTCGATCACTCCCCTGATTCGCCGTATCCCGGCGGCGACCGCCTCTTCTTTTGTGATCGTGAAATGCCCAATAACGCCCGTGTGCTCAACGTGCGGGCCGCCGCAGAACTCGATCGAAAACGCCTTGTCGAATTGCGGCTTCTCGAGCGTCGCGCCCTTCGGCCCGATCGAATAGACCGAAACTCGTTCCGGATATTTCTGCCCGAACTCGTGCTCGGCGCCGAGCTTCTCCGCATCCTCGCGCGCCATCTCACTGCGGATGACCGGCAGGTCTTCCGCGATTTTTTCGTTGACGATGCGTTCTACTTCTTTCTTCTGTTCGTCAGTCAACTTCGTATTGTGCAGATAGTCGAGGCGCAGGCGCTCGCTCGTGATGTTGCTTCCCCGCTGCTTCACCGTCGGTCCGAGCACGATCTGCAACGCGCGCAATAATAGATGGTGCGCGGTGTGCAATCGCACGGTCTTCTCGGAATTGTCCGCAAGGCCGCCCTTGAACGTGCCGGCAGATGCGGTGCGGGAAAGATCACGATGTTTTTTGAATTCCTCTTCGAACGCGGCCCTGTCCACCGTTACTCCGTTCTTCTCCGCGATTTCCTGCGTGAGCTCCCACGGGAAACCATACGTCTGAAGCAAATTGAACGCATCCTTCCCGGTGATCGTTCCCGCATCGAGGATCTTTGTAACCTCCTTAAGACCCAACCCGACCACCGTATCAAACTTTCCGAATTCCACTTCAATTTCCCTGCGGATCATCGCCGCATCCGCTGCGACGTCTTCATAATATTGGCCGTACAGTTCGGCGACGACGGGTACGATACCGAGGATCTTTTCGCGATATGCCGCAGGTCCAAAGATAGTGCGCCCGAAGAGCGCAACGCGACGCAAAAGTCGGCGTAGTACGTATCCTTGCCCTTTATTTGCTGGCTGCACGCCGTCGGCGATCAAGAATATCGCCGCGCGCATGTGATCCAGAATGATCCTCACCTCTTTTAATGTGGCCGGCGACGCTGCGCCTTCAAAATCCAGCGTGTCCGACATTTTTTTAAATACATCAATATGGAAGATATCCGAATCTGCGATGGACGCGGCAGTGATCCGCTCCAATCCTCCGCCGAAATCCACATTGCGTTGGGCAAGTTTTTCAAAACTCCCGTCTTCGCGTTTTTTATATTCCATAAAAACGGAGTTGCCGATCTCGAGGAAGCGGCCGCAGTCGCAGTTTGGATGGCACTGCGCGCCAAATTTCACGTCGTGCCGCGGACGGCCCGATTCGTCCTTCTCGCCAAAATCATAGAACACTTCCGAGTCCGGACCGCCTGGCTCGCCCGCCGGCATCTTGGACGGCACGCCCGCGCGGCTCCACCAGTTCTTTTTTACGTCATAAGAAAAAATGCGGCCGCCTTGCATGCCCATCGCACTGCCGTTCGCTTCGGAACCAAGCTGCACATATTTTGCGTCGATCTCTTTGATAAGAAATAGTTCTTTCCAAATTTTGACGGATTCGTCGTCAGCAGGAATTTCCATCTCGGAATCCCCGGCGAACACCGTCACATATAAATTCATCGGATTCAATCCGATTCCGTCTTTTGTGTCAGTTAAAAATTCAAAGAACCAGGTAAGTTGATCAGCCTTGAAATAGTCGCCGAGCGACCAGTTGCCGAGCATCTCGAAGAACGTGGTGTGGCGGTTGTCCCCCACCTCGTCAATATCGTCCGCGCGGAAACACTTTTGCGAATTCACAATGCGTTTGCCTTCCGGATGCGGTTGGCCCAGAAGATACGGCACGAGCGGCTGCATGCCGGAGCTTGTGAAGAGCGTCGTCGGATCGTTCTCCGGCACAAGCGACGCCGAAGGGATGATCTTATGCCCGCGCGCGGCAAAGAATGCCAGATAGCGGGAACGCACTTCGGAGAGGGTCATAAGGGATATATTAATTGAATGTCCTTGTTTTTTCCAGCAATCACCACTTTTCGATCCCTGCTTCCTTCATGATGCTCTTTAATGTTTTCGGATGAAGAATTTTCGAACCGTGAAACGGAATGACCACTAGCTGATTTCTGCTATTCTTATAAATCCGATGACTGCCTTCTTGCCGAACAAATATGCATCCAAGCAACCTTAACCTCGCCGCTGCTTGTCGCGCGGTCACTCGTGGAAGACGGGCCATCACTACACCGAGATCTCTACCGTCTGCAAACCGGCAGGGATTACCGCCAACTGAGGGATCTCTAAACCATCATCTTCAAGTGTTTGAACATACAGGTGAATCGCTTCTTTGATGTTGTGAACTGCCTCCTCATAGGTATCCCCTTGGGTCACGCAGCCGGGTAGGATGATGCATTCAGCAAAGAACCCATCCTTATCCTCTTCAATATTGATTGGAAAAGCGAATGTTCTCACATCTTCTATTGTACGCATGGCGAAAATAATATAAAGTGGTTTGCCAATTTTAAACGACCTTTGACGCCATTATACTCATCGCACATTAAAAAATGATTAAATCAAAAACCGCGCAAATGCGCGGCTCTTGCAGAGATAAAATGTGTTTTGATCTCTATAAACTGTCGAATCCTTCCAATGCCGCCGCCTTGCCGTGCTCCCGGATCTTCTCGAGTGCCTTCGCTTCGATCTGCCGGATACGCTCGCGGGTGACGCCGAATGCTTTGCCCACTTCTTCAAGTGTATGGCTGATGCCATCGTCCAAGCCAAAACGCATTTTCAAAATCTGCTGTTCGCGCTCGGTGAGGTCGATCATGATCTCTTTGATAAGGTCACGGAGCATCGCGCGTGCGGTCAGCTGGGACGGCGTCGCGTTGCGTTCGTCGGGGATGAAGTCCGAAAGCGTGGAATCCTCCTCGTCGCCGATCGGCGTCTCGATGGAAAGCACTTCTTGCGAGATCTTCTGAATGTGACGTACTTTTTCTACATCGATGCCCATCTCCGCGGCGATCTCTTCCGCGAGCGGATCGCGGCCGAGCTCCTGAATCAGCTGGCGGCGCACCTGCGTGTACTTTGAGATTGTTTCCACCATGTGGACCGGAATGCGCACGGTACGCGACTGGTCGGCAAGCGCGCGGGTGATCGCCTGGCGGATCCACCACGTGGCGTAGGTCGAGAACTTGAACCCGCGCCGATAGTCGAACTTTTCGACCGCACGCGAAAGGCCGATGTTTCCTTCCTGAATAAGGTCGAGTATCGAAAGATGCGGCGTGCGGTTGACGTAGCGCTTGGCGATCGAAACCACCAACCGCAAGTTCGCCTTCATCAAGCGCTGGCGCGCCTCTTCGTCGCCTTTCTCAGAACGCTTCGCGAGCTCACGCTCTTCATCCTTTGAAAGCAGCGGCGTCTTGCCGATCTCCTTCAGATACATTTGCACCGCGTCCGGCACGTCGCCTTCGAACGCCATCGAGTCGTCGATGGTATCGCTCTTTTCGTCCTTCGAGAAATCGATGAGAGCGCTCGTCTCGATGACTTTAATCCCCGCTTTTTCCAGGCGGTCATAGATCTCATCCAAAAGATCGACATTGTCCTCGATCTTGGGGAAATAATAGAGGATCTCGTTGTCGGTCACGAAGCCGCGTGGGCGGCCGCGTTCGATGAGTTCATTGATCTCGGTCGCGTTGACCTTGATAGCCTTGTCGAGCTTGGTCATCGGCTTGCTCTTGCTCTTATTTGTCTTGGGCCGCGCAACCTTCTTAACCCGCTTTACAGCGGGTTTTTTCATCTTCTTTTTTGTCTTCGACACTGGCTTCTTAGACTTTTTTTTCAAAGCTTTTTTTACCTTCTTTTTTGCCATGTGGCTTTTATTGAATTTTTTCAGTCACGTACGAACCCCCTTTGAGAGGCATCAGAATATATAGCAGATTATACGCTCATTATCAAAATTTTGCAAGGGGACCGGGCACTACATATTATTACTCCCCTCCCCCGGGTAACGTGCTCAACTCCGCGAGCGCCGCGGCGAGTTCTGCGTCGTTCCCGCGCACCTCGGCGTTCTTTATTGCAAGCGAAAGGATGTGGCGCCGCTCTTTATAGTATTCCTTCGCAAGCCCTTCTTTTAATGTGGCGATGTCCGCGTCCGCGATGTCGCTAGCGGCGGTGGGATCACGAAGCACGATGAGATTGATCACGGCGTCGAGCGCCCCGTCATCGCTCCTTCGCTTGCCGCTCTTTAATAGAGTGAATATTTCTTTTTGTGCAGGCGTAAAGAACGTCGCGCAGTCCTCTATTAATGCAAAATCGTTGCGCGCGAGCGCAAGTGCGAAGAGATCTTCGACGATAAGCTCCTGGCGCGGCACCTGGCGCTGGGGCGCCGACTCATCCTGTCCGATGGTGCCACGCGTGCCTGCATTCGCGCCGGCGGAACCGGCCGGCGAATACTGCGCCGTTGCGGATCTTTCCGCTTCATCTTTGAGCGTCTGTTCGTTCATACCCGTGCGCTTGGCAAGCTCCTTCAGCCAAAATTCACGTTCCACCGGGCTCGCGATGTTGCGTAACTTCAAGAGTACCGTGCGGAGCTTGTTCAACCCGTCACGGCTCTGCAATGACGCCGGATCGGATGATTCCGCGCCCGGACGCATCGGCGGTAGATATTTTTCAAAATAAAATAGTGGCGCAGAGACCGCAGCGGCCACCGTGCGCTGGATGTTCTCCGGATCCGCCTTCGCCGCTTCTGCCGCATCTTTGAACCCACGATATGTCGCCACCTTTACCGAAAAGTCGTTCGCTTCGGCAAGATCGATCGCGCGCTCGGCGGCGTCGGAGCCCGCCACGTCAGAGTCAAAGCACAACACCACCTCATCCGCCAGCCGATGTACCGAACGCAAGTGGTCGACGGTAAGTGCGGTGCCGGAACTCGCGATCACATTCTTGACCCCGCTCTGGTAGCTCATCAAAAAATCCATCTGACCCTCCACAAGTACCGCAACCTTTGCCTCGCGGATAGCATCCTTGCTTTTCCAAAATCCATAGAGCAATTTTGATTTTTGGAAGATCGGTGTCTCCGGACTGTTCACATACTTTGCCGTCACATACGTCGCCTTCGGATCGTTCGATGTATCGAACTGCGGAAGGATGCGGCCGGTGAAGCCGACCACTTTGCCAAGATGATTGTGGATCGGGAACATAACGCGGCCCCGGAACCGGTCGAGCATCAGCCCCCGCTCCGTTTTTATAGAAAGCCCAGCCTGTAGAAGATCCTGCGGCGCTGCGCCTCCGTTCAATAAATGCATCGATAATCCTTCCGGCTCATTCGCGGCCCAGCCAAGCTCGAACTCCTCGATGGTCTCTGCCGTGAGTCCCCGCTCCGCAAGATACTGCTTTACGATCAGCGCCGCGCCAAGCGCCTTCTTATAAAAATTTTTCGCCTGGTCGTTCAGGTCGTATAGCAATCCGGTAAAACGGTACTCGGCGGGATTCTCGTGCCGCAGTTCCACGCCCGCCTTTTCCGCGAGCATACGCAGCGCCTCGCCGAACTCCATGTTTTCGTATTTCATGACGAACCCAAAGATGTCGCCGTCCGCGCCGCAACCAAAGCAATGGAATCGCTGCCGCTCCGGCGAGATGCTGAACGACGGCGACTTTTCATGATGAAAAGGGCAGAGCGCCTTGAAGTTCTTGCCCGCCGGTTGGAGCGTCAAGTATCCGCGGAGAAAATCCACGATGTCGAGCTTGCTCTTTATCAGTTCGGTGGTGGAGGATGGCATGGATGGGTGCTTCGATTGTAATTCTAAAAATGGCCGAGGGCAAACGCGGGGTAAATAATGGAAGTGGGCGCTATCCCGAAATTTGCAGAGCAAAGCTGAATGTCGATCCTTTCCCCTCTTCGGACGTGACGGAGATCGTGCCGCCCATTTTTTCTATTATTTCCTTTACGATAAAAAGCCCGAGGCCGGTGCCGGTGATGTCTTTTGTCTTGTCCGTTTGCACACGATAGAACTTTTCGAATAGTTTTTCCTGCGCCGCGGCCGAGATGCCGAGGCCGGTGTCCGTGATATGCGTGACGAGCATCGCGGGCGCCGCAGCGGCGCCCGGAACAGAAGCCGCAACGCCGGCAACCACCTCGTGCGTGACCGTGATCGTTCCCGCGCCGCCCATATATTTGATGGCGTTGCCGACAAGGTTCACCACCACTTCCTTCACGCGGTCGGCGTCGGCCAACACCTGCGGCAGGTCGGCGGGAGGAAGATACGTCATCGTCACCGATTTCTCATCCGCAAGCGATTTTAATTCATCGAGCGTCGAGACGATCGGCGGCGCGATGTCGATCGGGGCCACTTTTATGGTGAGCCGCCCCGCCTGCGAACGCGCCACTTCCAAAAGATCGTTCACCAACTGGATGAGCCGCTGGTTCGATGCGATCACTTTTTCAATGAACACCCGCGTCGCGTCCGGGATCGCGCCGGTCGTGCCTTCCAGTATCAATTCCAAATACCCCTTCATCGCCGCGACCGGCGTGCGCAGTTCGTGCGCGGCGATGAAAACAAACTCGTCCTTCAATTGCTCAAGCTGTTTCAAACCCATCACCATGTCGTTGAAGGAGTTGCCGAGTTCCTGGAGTTCGTCGCCGGTAGTGATGCTCACGCCTTCATCGAACTTTCCCTGCGCCACGCGCGCGGCGCCGACCTCCATTTTTTTGATCGGTCGCACGATGATGAGCGCGAGCACGATCGAGAACAGTACGATCAATCCGAGCACGACGAGCAGTACGATCGCGTCGCGTAGGAGCAGTGCATTGATCACCGCGTCGGACTCGGATGTTGGCCACTCGGCAACGAGTCCCCAATACTGGCCATTTTCGGACAATGGTTCCCCTGCCGCCACCACGTTTTGTCCGAATGCGTTTTTATAGCGCATCTGCGCCGCCGCGGTGAGAGCGCTGTTTCCGCCAATCACTTTTTGGACCATAGGAAAATCTGCTACCGTGGCATTGCCGATGTCGCTTCCAAAACTTCCGCCGCCGGCCATAATAATGCCGTTCTGATCCACCAAATATAGATAGCCTGTGTTGCCGATGGTCGCCGATGCGACGATGTTCTGCAGTTCACCAAGTGTCGCGACGCCCGTGATGACGCCGATCGTCTCGTCATTTGCGTCCTTGACCGGAGACGCGAAGGAAACCGTCGGTACGCCGCCCGCGTATGCAACCGGGCCGAGATAATTATTGCCCGCCTTCGCCGCCTGGAACGCAGGCGACGCGCTCACATCCTGCAATGAAGAGGATGAACTTCCGGAGAGATCACTTCGATCAGCGGACGCGGTCTCCATCCCCGCAAGGTTCACGTACGCTTCTGACTGCAAGAATGGCAATGTGGCGAGGGTCTGGCTGAGCACATATTGCTGCGCGGGGATGGATGACGTCGCAAAAATGTTTCCGCCGAAGGGAATTTCCACGCTCGTTTGCGTCAGAATATTGTTGTTGATGAACGATTGTATCTGATCCCCCGTCTGCGTAAGCACCGCCGCCTCCACCTTCGCCACGTCATCGCGGTGCGATTTTGTGACGACGTAGTAAGTCAGCGCCGCTGCCGTGACGAGCGGCACGATGCCGATAAGCGCCATAAAAAGGAATATCTTGTTCCGCAACTTGCCCTTGAAGACACTGTTCGTCGGCGTGGCCATTACATTCATTGTAATACACTTTGCAAAAATCGCGCGGGACGGGGCGGCGCCGGCGCGATTTGCGCAACGCGCCATCGTCATGTATCGTTTTTAGGTTCGCGGGTATGGTTCAGTGGCAGAACGCGACCTTCCCAAGGTTGAGACACGGGTTCAATTCCCGTTACCCGCTCATGACAGGAGATTTTTACCTCATATCTACAATCGTCAGTGGTAATTCTTGGCATAGATATAAATGAACCGTGTTTAGATCCTATGAGAAGAAGGCGCAGACTATGAAACCCAAAATTCATTAAGTAGCTTCTCGCGTAATTGATAAGTGTCCGCGTGAGATAGCACGCCAAGATACGATTGAAGGGATTGCTCGAAAGTTATTTTATCTATTTCCCGTTCTTGATATTCTTTCGTTCGCTGCCATAGTTTCTTAAACATCCTCCTTCTCGTTTTCGTCCGCACGAGACGATGATGCGGAAAAGCTATGTACCCCAGAAAATCAACGCCTTGGTGCAGTTTCCAGATAGAAACCTTTTTTGGATGCAATGAGAGCGCGAGATGGTCACCAAGAAATATTGAAATTGGTTCGATGAGAGCTTTGAGATATGAACGATCCGATGACACTATTGCAAAATCATCGGTGTAGCGGGCATAATGCTTTACATGGAGTTTATGCTTGATGAATTGATCCAACTCGTTCATACAGATGTTTGCGAAAAGCTGCGACGTGAGATTTCCAATGGGTATGCCTTTTGCGCGGCACGCGCCGTCTCTCTCTCTCTCTCTCTCTCTCGGACTGGCGCACTATCATAGCTCTTAATAATCGAACGCAAAAGCCATATCGTTTTTTCTTCTTTGATTCTTTTCTTAAGTATTGTAATAAGGATGTCGTGATTTACGCTGTCAAAGAATTTTCGCACATCGCATTTAAGCACAAAACAATCGCTCGTCCCATTTTGTCCGATCATGCGGGCGGTGCGCTCCAGAACATCCACGCCTTTGTGCGTTCCAAAACCGATACGACACGAGAAAGATGTCGCAATAAAGGTTTCTTCGAAAATGGGATTGATGACCGAGAAAATGGCATGGTGGAGAACCCGATCTCGGACATTCGCTTTATGAATATGCCGCTGCTTTGGATCGCGGATAAAAAAACCGTAGTAACGGCCATGTCGGTAGGTTCCACTCTTCAAGGCGCGATGAAGCTGAAAAATATTCTTTTCGAGATTCCGCTCAAACTTCATGACATCCGCCTTATTGCGTTTGTCCGCTTTGAAATTATCCCACGCTTCAAAGAGGTTTTCCGGAGAGATGATACGGTCGAAAAGTTTGGTATACGTTTTCATGAATGCTATGGATAATTTTGATATCCCGATTTTCAAGAAGTCTTACGATCTCTACCAAACGTTCCACAGCTATCGAGACATGGTAAAGAAACGCGATCGGCACACCATCTGGGAACGTAGCGAGAACGCTATCCTCGACGTCATTGAAGGCATCCTTGCCGCCAGTGAAGTACCAAAAACAGAAAAGCTGTCGATTCTTAAGCATGTGAGCGTGAAGCTCAATCTTCTTCGCGTATTCTTTCGTCTCGCGAAAGATAGCAAGGTCATTGATGCCAAAAAATATATGGCCCTTGAGGAAAAAATTGATGAGATCGGCCGAATGCTTGGGGGCTGGATCAAATCGGTAAAGGAATAGGAAACCGTCCAGTATTTGCTGGGCGGTTTCCTTAAAGAAGAGGTTTTGACTTCCGAGACGCGGGCAGACCCACGTTGTCGTTGCGGTTGTCGTCCCAGTTGTTGTTGACGTTAACGCCGTCGGCATCGCAGTTGCCAACGTTGACACGATTGCCGTCCGAATCGAGATAGTGCCCATCATCATCCGCGTCACCAAAGCTCGAGATTTTCCGCTCATATGACGGAGCCTAATATATTCTTCTGCTTTTGAATTTTATTCGGGAGCAGCCTTCTCATAAAAGACACCTCCACTGATGATGGACAAGAAGTTCGATCTCTTTCCTTCGCCGCACTCTGCCCTGATCCGTAGACAAGGGTACTCTGGCAGCATCTCAAGGCGAGATATCCTGCGAGGCGAAACCGTAGCCGCACCTGCACGAGCAAGATAAAAGTAGTATACAAAAAAATGAGCTTCGGCAAAAATGCGCCGAAGCTCAAGGTAAGAAGGATCAAAAGATCCAAGGGTTCTAGGTTCAAAGCTCTACTCGAACTTCCGAGACGCGGGCAGACCCACGCTGTCGCTGCGGTCGTCGCCCCAGTAGTGGCTGACGCGAACGCCGTCGGCATCGCAGTAGCCAACGAGGACACGAAAGCCGCCCGAATCGAGATCCGCAGTGCGCGCGTAGCGGTTGGAGTTCACGTAGGTTCCCGTCTTCTTGAAAATCAGGAAATCCTTCGTGGTCTCTTCCACTGCCGTCGGTACTTCGTACTCCTCGGGAAGCATGGCCACCTGCTCATCGAACGTCTTGTTCTCGGAGCCGGGGACGATGTCCTTCAGAAGTAGGTACCAGCGGAACTTGAGGTTCACTTTAGTGGCGAACTTCTCATTCCTGTACCAGGCATCCGATCCGTACTGGTAGAAACGCGGCTCCGTTGCTATCGGGTTGAGCTTCTGGAATTCCATAATGCTCACCGTGTCGAGGCCGACGAATGCGAAATGTGTCTCGCGGATCATCTTGCCGGGATTGAACGGGCAGGGCGCGTTGAGCGTCTTGTCGCTCCACGGGAAGTTCGCAACCGAGGCGATCTGCTTCGGCATGAGCGTGAGCCCATAGAACTTCTGCCAGTCAGCGATGCCGAAGCATGGCATATCGGGCAGTTCGAGCGAGAGTTCGCGCATCTTGTCGATGAACGCGCTCACAAGCTCATCACCACGCGAGATGATGCGTTGAGCAGCTGGGTTGTCGGGCTTGATGACCGCAAGTGCTTTCTTGCGAGCATCCTCAACGAGGCGAGTGATCAGATCCTGCTGACCTTCAGTGATGAGGTTTTCAGACGTAGTCAATGCGTTCATTGCTATCGTCTCCTTTTCCATTACTAGATTACCTACCGAAGTAGGACTCGTGTATGAAGCGAGTGTTTAAAGGGCTGTGCGACAACCCACTAAATACTCGCTTCATATGCCTTGAAACCTTAAAAAGCAATTATTAAAGAACGTCTATATTATAGCAAATACAGATGTTTTGTCAATGTTTCTGATAGCCGATGATTATTGAGTTATAAAGGCATCAATCCGTCGAGCTCGCGCTGGAACTTGCCGTCGGGACGATGATCACCATGGTCTCGCCGGGTTTTTTATAGTTGAAGCGCTCACGAAGCTCTTTCTCCAGGTTGGCAGGATTGGAAAGATATTGGTTCTCCTGTTGCAAGCTCGTCTCCTCCGACTGGGCTTTGGTAAGGTTTGCCTGCACGTCCGCCAACTCGCTGCCCAGTTGCCATTCCTGTCCCACAAATGAAAGCACCTGGACGCCAAGGATGATGAGGAAGAAGGAGAGGACGACGATGGACGCGATCTTCATAGGATTAGTCTACTACTTTTTTAATATTTCCCTGAAGACTTCCGGCGAGATGTCCACGCGGGCGCCGGCCTGCAGGCGCTCCTTGCCTTTCTCCTGCTTCTTCCACAGCTTCATCTTGCGCGTGCGATCGCCGCCGTTCTTGCCAAAGTTGCCAAGCTCTTTTTTCATGGCGGGGATCGTCTCGCGCGCGATGATGCGTCCAAGCGACTTTGCCTGGAGCGCTTGCGAAAATTGCATCTTCGGTAGAAGCTCTTTTAGGCGCTCCACTGTCTGTCGCCCTTCGCGCTCGAGATCTTTCTTCGGCACGATGCGCGTGAGCGCGGGCACCACTTCATCCACCACCACGATCTCCAGCTTTTCGACTTCGGATTCCCTTTCGCCCGCCAGCTCGTAGGTGAACGACGCGTATCCCTGCGAAACCGACTTCATCCGATCATCAAAATCACGGATCAGCTCGCGGAGCGGCATCACCGCCTGGATGAGTAAATTGTCGCCGATATTTTTCACCTCGTTTATCTCCATATCAAAAATGGTCTGCATGTTGAGCACCGCGGAAAGATACTGCTGCGGGGTGAGGATCTCCAGATTGACGAGCGGCTCCCACACTTTTTCCGGATGGTCGGGAAAATCCTGCGGCTGCTTGATGATAAATATCTTGCCCTTATCCTGCACGCGGTATGCGATGGACGGGAAGCTCGTTAAAAATGTTAAGTTATATTCCCGCTCAAGCCGGCTTGAAATGATCTCAAAGTGAAGCTGTCCGAGGAATCCAACTTTTAATCCGCGCCCGAGCGCCTCGTTCGAGTCCGGCTCAAAGCTGAGCGCCGCGTCGTTCAGACGCAATTTCTCGAACGCACGCTTGAGATCATCGAACTTTGTATCGCCGTCGGGATAGAACGAGATGAATACCACGGGCGCGGGTTCGCGATAGCCGGGCAATGCCAGCTCATCTTTGCGAGCGGCTCCCAAACCGGTCGAGTCGCGATTTGCCAAAATGGTATCCCCGATATGCACGAGCTCCGGCTCTTTGAGTCCGGTCGCGATGTAGCCGATCTCACCCGTCAGCAACTTTAGCGCAGGCTTCATATCCGGCGAAAAATATCCAACCTCCTTTGCTTTGAAACCGTCGGCGCTCGCCACCAGATGCATATCCTCCGTGCCAAACTCGCCGCCGAACACGCGCACATTCGCGATGATGCCTTTGTGGTCATCGTACATCGAGTCGAAAATGAGCGCTTTGGAAATATTGTCATGCCCACCCGCCGGATGGCCTGACTTTGGAGGGGGTATGAGACGCACGACCGCCTCAAGCAATTCCTTTACGCCCGAGCCGGTTTTTGCGGAAACGCGGAACACTTCTTTCGGCGCGATGCCCAAAAGTTCCGCGGTCGCTTCCACCACTTTTTCGATCTGCGGCAATGCGAGATCAATCTTGTTCACCGCAGGGATGATGCGAAGTCCTGCTTTCTGCGCGCCGCGCAAATTGGAAAGCGTCTGCGCCTGGATGCCCTTCGTGCCATCTATTAATAGAATGCCGCCCTCGACGGCGTTCAGAGCGCGCGAAACTTCGTACGCAAAATCCGAATGTCCCGGAGTGTCGATCAGGTTCATCACATATTTTTTGCCGCCGGCGGCAACATACTCCATGCGCACCGGCGCCATCTTGATCGTGATCCCCCGCTCGCGCTCGAGCGGCATCCGGTCCAGATACTGCGCCTGCATTGAGCGCATCGGCACCGTACCCGTCATCTCAAGCAGACGGTCGGCGAGCGTCGATTTTCCCGAATCAATATGGGCGATGATGACGAAATTGCGGATGTCTTCCATTGCGGTGATTCTACAGAGAATCGGGCTAAATCACAAGGAACTTCGAGGGTCTTTTAAATCTCTGTAACATCTGATATAATGCCCCCAGTTGTCCACACCTTAAAGGAACGAGGGAGGCCTTATGGATCTCACTATAAAACGCACGCACCGTATCTCTGCCCTCGCCCAACTTGAAAAGAAAATATTCCCCGCCGCCGATTGTCTCGTATATCCCGAAGATTGGGAAGGAGATGAGGCATTTTGGATCTTGGCGGATGGCAAGATCGTTGGGATGATGACCTTCTACTTTGATTGGAGCGCCTGGCGGACCAAAAGCCCAAGATGCCTGTATATCGAAAGTACCGGAGTTCTCCCAGAATTTCGGCGTAAAGGGATAGGCTCTTTCGCAAAGGAGTGGCAAATCCAATATGCGAGATCGAACGGTTTTACCCGCATAGAGACAAGCTGTCGGGAGAGCAATGCGGCAATCGTTGCCCTCAACCGAAAGTTCGGATTCCTCGTTCTTGGAAGGATTCCTCACTTCTACGTCGCGCCCGATGAATCTGGGATCATCTTTGGGCGTGAGCTATAGCAGTCCATGCGCCACTTCTTTATTATCGGGAGTGGCGCATTTTTTGTGCATGGGCGGATACATACAACGATGTTTGACAAATATATTAATATACTGCACAATCTGGGAAGATATAACTTCGCTTCCCGCGAGAAGCCGATAGAGAGGTTAACAAATGAAAACTCCGTATGTTGTTCTCCTGGCGGGAGCGACTTCTCTCGCCGGATTTTATCTCGGCGTGACGTCGACGCCCGATCACTTGCCTCAACCTCAACCGGTGACCTTCGTGCTTGATGAGCAGAAGGACTATGTCGTGACAAGTGTAATCAAGGAGGCCGATGTCGAGCATGTCGCAATAGAAGACTCGTGCGGAATGCTCCACTACGAACTCAACTTCAAAGCAGCGTCCGTCATCACGAGGGAGTCCTCCAAGAGCGTTGACCTCAAAAAGGGCGACAAGCTCAGCATCCGGGACTCATACCTACACGATAACGAGAAAAACAAGATGGTCTCGTGGATCGCGGTCATGAGCCCGCGTGGCTTCGGAACGGCAATGCCTAACCCTAAAACCTAAAGGATGACCAACATCCTCACCCCGAGCGTTTCACGTTCGGGGTTTATTTTTTGCTCCCTACAACTTCTGCAATGTCAAAGTAAACATCAATCTCCCCGGCGTGCTCGTTGATTCGTACGTGAAGCTCGCGAGGCCATTCTCGGCAAATACGTAGCCGAGCGGCGCGTCCACCTCAATATTATAGTTTCCCGTCGCGCCGGATTGCCGCTCGAAAATAAATTGGTACTGCACGCCGGACGCCGGCGGCGCGAACAGCTCGTGCGAGTAATTGAACGATAGCGTCGATGACGACCCGGCGTACGTCCGCGACCACACCGCGAATACTTCCTTCCCAGATTCCTCATGCGTTGTTATTTTTGGATAACTGAAATTTTGTTCCGTAGTCGAGGCGATTGCGAACAGGAATGGATTGGTGCTGTAGCCGTCCCGCGCATAGTTGATCGGCGCAGGAACGTTCTTTACGATTCCGCCGCTCTGATTGTTCAGCGTGTTTCCGTTCGGCACGAATATCTGCATGTAATCCTGGTTGGTCGTCTGGTACCACCAGTACGGGCTTTGATTGCCGTTATGGGTGCGGGTGATCGTGAGGTTATCCGTCAGCGTGCCGTCGCTGCCGATCGCCGCGTCATAGGTGACATCCTGCGCCACATAAAGTTCCGACTTATCACTATTGATATCCGCGTTCGCAATCGCAAGGTAATCACCGTTGAAGTTTTGGGGAAGCTCATAGACATCGCCGGTCGCGCCGTACGCGTTCGCGAAGGTCTCGAACGCGGGGTTGCTGAAATAGACCATCACGTCTTTATTGGCGATCCAACTGAGCGCGAGCGCCAGGATCTGCTGTTTTTGTTCGTCCGTCGAAGAAGCGAGCTGCTGGAAAAGCGCCGGATACAGCTGGGCCAATATTTCTTTTGGATAGGTGGCGTTGCCGCCGCCGGACTTCCCCTGTCCCGCCTGGACGATCTTTTGGATCTGCACCACGAGGTTGTCCGAGGTGAACGTGGTCGATGCCGTCGCGGTTCCTTTCGTGGATATCGCGCCGGGCAATGTGATCGGTCCGGTCACCGAGAGCAGATCCTCCATCACCTGCGGCGTCACCGCGATCACGCCGTCGAATGTGGTGGACGCGCCTGACGCATCAGTAGCGTACAATCCCGATTGCTCAAAAAGCTGGATCGTTTCCGACGCGGACGTCGGGAAATCGAAGAACCAATTGGCATCGGCGGGACGGAATGCCGTCTCTTCCAGCTGCAGCGGCATCGGCGGCACGATCTTTGAAGTGAATGTCGAATCCACGTCGGCGATGTCATGCACCGCAACATTGGTGATGACCCCTCCTTTTATTGAAACATCGGCATAGCTTCCCAAAAATCCTCCGCCCGGCCGCATCTCCGACGGGTTTTGGAACAGCACCAGGATGTGATGCGTCGTCGAGGCATCCGAAAGCCACGGCACGAACGCGTTCAAAAAACTTTCCGCGCCTTCCACCTGAGTCTTCAGCGCCAGATAACTTTCTCCGCTGATCGGCGACGCGGTGCCAAGATACGATGCCGCGCCGGAGAGCGCATTCGTGTCCGCGTCGATCGCGGCGAGCGTGGTTCGCGTGCTTGCAAGATCCGCCGTGAGTGTGCTGCTCCCGTTCGGGGAAGCAAATCCGAAGGCATCGCTTTCAACGCTCGCCATATTTTGTGCGAGGGCCGCCAGCTGGTTCGAAAGGTCGGAAAACGAATGGATCGCGCCAGTGCTTCCCGCGAACAAAGAAATGAACGAGCCAAAAATCCCCGATGCCGACGACGAGGCGTTCAGCGACGCAAATTCCTGTGCTGCGGATTGCGGATCAAGATTCTGAAGATCCTCCACGCCGGCCTGCAACGTTCCAAGCCGCGAGGCGATCGCCGCCGACGCCTCATGCCTCGCCACGTAATAGGACACCACAGAGCCGCCGACAAACAGCAGGATCAACCCTGTGATACCCCATTTGATCCCCCTCGGAAGTGGGCGGCGCTCCTCGCCGCGGAATCGCCAATAGTTGTGGTTCGTCACGGGAATATCGCGCAGATGATCGTGGTGCTCCCCTTTTTCCCTTTGTGTTATTTTTGCCAGCTCATCTGCACGGATTTCATCCGCCGCGTGTTCGGACTGCAATTTTTTTTCTCGCTCTGCCATGGAACTATTTTAGCATGACAATGCGCGAACCATCACTCGTGCACGGCGTGCGACGACGACAAACGCGCATAATGTTTTGTATAATAAAGCCACATGATAAAGAAACTCACTTCGTGGTGGGCGATCACCGCCCTCGTCCTCATCTGCATCACGTCGTTCGGCTTGATGCTCTCTGCCTCGCGCGGCGACTCCGCGATCGACGACGAGCTCGCGCATATTCCCGCCGGCTACGGCTACGTGCACAACCTCAGCTACGATCTCAACCCGGAGCATCCACCGCTCATAAAGGCGCTCGCGATGCTGCCGGTGATGATCCTCGTACATCCCAACTTTCCGACGAACAATCCGGCATGGACCACCGAGGTGAACGGCGAATGGGATATGGGCACGGCGTTTCTCTACCAGTCTGGCAACAATGCGAATGAAATCATCCAGGTAGGGCGCGTGATGCCAATGCTCATCACCATCCTCACCATCATTCTGGTCTATTTCCTCGCGCGGCGACTGATGGGGAAACTCTGGGCGCTCCTGCCGACATTTCTTTTTGCGCTCGATCCGACGGTGCTCGCACAGGGGCATTACGTGACGACGGACCTCGGCGCCGCGTTCGGCGTCATTTTGGCAACGTACTTTTTTTTGAAGTATGTTGATGCGCCTACCACCAAATACCTCTGGTATGCGGGATTCACGTTCGGCGTGGCACAGCTCACCAAGTTTTCTACCCCACTCCTCGTGCCGTTCTTTATATTCCTCGTGCTCGTGCTCTGGCTGCGGGATCTCGCTGCGCAATGGAGGGTAACCGACGCATCGCGTCGGCTCAAAACTTTTTTTGCACGCCTGTGCCGCTCCGCGTGGAAACTAATTCTCATCTTCGCCATCGGCTACGCGATCGTGGTCTATCCTGTTTACTTTTTATTCACGAGCGGCTACCCGATCCAAAAACAAGTCTCTGACACGACGGCCCTCCTCGGCTCCTTCGCGGGCGGCCCTACGCCTGCGGGTGAGGTATGCCAGGGCATGCGCTGCGTCGCCGACGCGGACATATGGATGGCAAAGAATACTGTCACGCGGCCCATCGCCGAATATACGCTCGGCGTACTGATGGCACTCCAGCGCGTGGACGGCGGGAATACCATTTATTTCCTCGGCGCCGTGCGCGGCAACGGCGGCTGGATATATTTCCCCGTGCTCTTTCTGCTCAAAGAGCCGATCCCCACACTCATCATCGTATTCCTCGCGCTTGCCCTCGCATTGTGGTGGATGATTAAAAGAACATTAAAGAACAAATCGGGCGGCGGCCCCACGATCGGGCGGCGGATGCTTGATTATCTCACAGATCATTTTGGTGAATTTTCTCTCGCGTCATTCATCGTGCTCTATTGGGGCTACAGCATGCACAGTCCTTTGAACATCGGCATCCGGCACATACTCCCCACCATCCCCTTTATTTTTATTCTCGCCTGCGGCGTGTGGAAAAAATGGATCATGCAACTAAATTTTCCGGCGGGCGGCGTCTTCGGCGCGGCAGGATCCACAGGATTGCTCATGCCTAATGGCATGATGGACTCTTTCGCGGCGATCACCCGTTCGTTTTTCTTTTCCATCATAAAATATCTCTTCCTCGTATTGCTCCTCGCGTGGCTCCTGCTCGAAACGCTGTTCGCCGCGCCGTACTTCCTTTCGTACTTCAACGAGATCGGCGGCGGCGTCTGGGGAGGCTATCACTTTGTGACCGACTCGAATTATGACTGGGGACAGGACCTGCTTCGTCTGCAATCGTGGGTCAATGCAAATCCTCAGGTAAACAAGATCGCCGTGGATTATTTCGGCGGCGGCGACCCGGAATATTATCTCGGCGGCAAAGCGATGCCATGGTCGTCATCCATGGGAAATCCCGCCGATCATGGCATCTACTGGCTTGCCGTTTCGGTGAACACGCTCGAAGGCGCGATCCAGCCGCTCGCGCCTGGGCAGACCCGCGATGCATCGGACACGTATGCGTGGCTCACCGCGCTGCGACCGCCTTCCGATGCGAGCGGTACCTGGCTGGGCGGCGACATGGGCAATGTCCCCGCGCCGGACGCGCGCGCAGGGACGTCGATCTTCATCTATCACCTTTAGTAGAGGTCCGATCCACTTGACTTTCCATAAAAACGTGCCATGATGTCCACATGGGATTTTTAGATATATTGGTGGACGTCATCGTGGGATTCATCCAAGGGATCATTGATATCATTACGAGCCTCTTTTAATCCATCCGTGCCCGGTTCTATTTGCGCCGCTCTATTTGTAAAACAACCGGTTCTGCGTCCGACAGTCGATGTATTGCAGATCGTCAAAGTCGGGCTGTAGCATGAGCTTCTGAATGACGGGCAGATATTCGTCCGCTGGGAATTGCAGGCTGAAGTAGATCGTTGGCCCGTTCGCGGTCGGCACGTCCACTTCCTCGAGCGAGAGATCGTTCAGTTCAATGGCCTCTACACTCAATCCGCTTTCGTGGAGCACATTCATGACGGAAATGAAATTCGAGAGAAACTCATCCGACAGCACCGTTTGATTCAACCCGCGGGGGCTTTGAGCGCTGTCGTACACCACGAAGACGAGGTCGCCCTGCGTCGCGCCTGCTTTTTCAAAGATGGTGCCCGTATCGTCGAACCAATAGCACGGCGCGTTGGAGTTTGC
>DATKHM010000008.1:0-14109 GCA_035510235.1 Minisyncoccota bacterium
AGGGAGCGAGATATTGGGAAAAAGTGCATAACGGATCTTGAACTCCAGCGGATTCTTCGGCGCGATCTTCATGATCGTCGCTTGCGGCCGCCCGACGACGTTGAGCTTTTCGTCTTCGGCTATCTGCTGCATCGCGTCGCGGAGCGCTTCGTTTCCAGCATTTTCCAAAAGTTCCATTTCGCCGATGTGCTCCCGCACCTTTTCATGCGGCACCTTGCCCTTGCGGAAGCCGGGGAGCGCAAAATCCTCCGCCAACTCCGCAAGCGCCGCCAGAGAATATTCCTCAAGCAGTTCCGTCGGCACCTCCGCCTGGAACTCGATGTCTCCGTTCTTTTCGCTCAGCTTCTTTAAATGTGTATATGTTTTTTCCATAGCCGCTTGATTGTACCGCACGCTTGGTATATTTCCAAATTATTTTTATTTTATCTCTACGATCCGATATTCCTGCTTTCCGCCGGGCGTTTGAACGATAATAACATCTCCCTTTTTATGCCCAAGCAACGCCGCACCAAGCGGTGATGTGTGCGAGATGCGCCCGCGCCCGGGATCGGTCTCCGACGATCCAAGGATGCGGAATATCTTTGTTTTGCCGCCGGCGCCGCTTTTGACCACCGGCATAAGCTTGACCGTCGAGCCAAGTCCAACCGATCCCGATACGTCGCCGCTCGCCGGAATCGCGACCACGCGCTTGAGCTGATCCTCTATATTCAGGATCTGCCCGCGTGTCCGGCGTAAGATTCCTTTTGCCTCTTTATACTCCGCGTTATCGGAGCGGTCGCCGTACGCCGCGGTGCGTGCGGCTTCTTCTATGACGGCAGGCAGTGAACGCTTGAGGCGATCAAGCCGCGCCGTGAGTCGCTTGATGCCTTCCGGCGTCAAATAGACCGGCTCATTATTCGGCGGCGGACGGCGGCTCCATTGTCTTCGGGGAATGTGCATGAGGTTTGTCGGGATACATGATAATATTACTTCATATGGCTCTCATTAAAAAACTTATCCCGTTCCTCGTTATTTTCGGGACGATTTTTTATTTTATTCGAACGAGCAGTATTTATAACTCGCATCTTCTTTTTTCGAACGTCGACGGGACCCCGTATCTCTATGCCGTCGTCGGTACCGTCTTCGGCGTCCTCGCCGGCTTTGCGATCCAAAAAGAATGGGAAGAGTGGAACGCGTTGACCGACGCCGTGCGTGGCGAGGTGGACGGGCTGGAAAAGTTATATCTCTGGTCAAGTAATTTTCCGGATAAAATAAAAAATGCGATCCACGCGAACATCAAGCGTTATCTCGCGCTGATCATAAAAGAAGGATGGCGGTACAGCGAGAAAGGGGAGAAGAGCCCGGAGGTTGAAGCGGTCATCACCGATCTCAACAACAGCATTTACGGTATTTTTAATGAAGCCCCGCAGCTCATGCCGACGTCGTTTGCCTTGTTGTCCATCGTCTTGAATAATCGCTCTGCGCGGCTTCAGCACAGCGCCGAGCATATGCCGCCGCTGCTTCGAAACACCCTGCGGTTCGCCGCGTTTCTCCTGATCGGCCTTTCAATGTTCATCGCCATCAGGGATATCTGGCTTGCATTCCTCTTTACCGCAAGCATCGCAAGCCTCGCCTATGCGATCTTCCTCGTGTTGATCGATCTCGATAATCCGCTGAAGCCCGGCGATTGGCACATCACGACGAAGGATTATAAGGCGCTGCTGGAGAAGATCGGATAGAGTTCGACTCCCTCCCGGAGATAGAAGCTCCTAACGCTTGCATAATAAAGGAATTTTTCTTATAACGTAGGGAGGAGGAATTCAATCAATGTCGGTTACTTGTGCAACTACTCCAAGCGATTTGGTGTTTGAAGCCGAACGGGTACTCATAGACACGCCTGAAGCAGAATATGATGCGAAGCGAAGGAGTTTTATTCAAGAAGCTCTACTGATATCCGACCCTTCTATTGCTCGAGAGGTCGAAGACGCCCTTCCAGACTTCGTCCCGCATCGTAGTCACTGTTGATCCATCCCCCATAACCGGCACACCGAGGATCTTCTCTGTGTGCCTTTTCTTTTGCTCTGTCTGTTGGATGATGTGAGAATCTCTTATCAACTTTATTTGAACTTCGTCCCACCCATTATCCTCTCTACTGATACTGTATATAGCTCGGCTGCGGGCTCAGCTGGAGGATCTGCTGCGGCGTCAGCATGCCGGTGCTCGGTGGGAGCAGATCGTTCTTGTAAAACAATTTGAATCCGGTAAACTGCACCGGCTCGGCGACTTCAATGCGCTGATACGTGTTGATCTTCTTTGCCTGTGAACCCCATCCATCCATGTCTATCACAACTTCCACCTGTGGCAGCGGCGTGATCTCTTTGTAATTCGTCACCATATCTTCGGTGAAGCGGTGTATCACCAGGATTTTCGGCGGAAGATTGTTTTGATTCACGATGTTCGCCAAAAAGTTGGCGGCAAAGTTGATGTCGCTCGCGTCCATCGTGCCGATCTCGGTGTCCGGCCGCGCGCCCGCTTCCATGTCGAATTCCGGATCGAGCGAAAGCTCCACGTTGGGTAATTTTAAATATGGCGCAAGCAGCGGGACTTCGGTTTCTACATTGCTCCATCCCACCTGCACATCAAGGAACACGAGTCCGTTTACCTGATTGGCGAGTGAAATAGCTTCTTCGATCTGGCTCGCGGGCATCCGATCGCGATATTTTCCGTCCGCTCCCGCACTGCCCTGTGCCGTGACGGCAATGTAGTCGAGCGCAGGGATCACCGGCGTCGTTGGATCCGCGGCAGCCCACTCTGCGGCCGCTGACTGAAGCATCTGTAACATCTGGTCCGGAGGATATTGCCCTAACACGCCCATCTGCGTGGAATAAAAATTACCGTAGTACGCGACGATGCGGTTGAAGGGGAGCAGAGCACCGGCGTCCGGATAGACGGTCTTTACTGGCCATGCGCTCGTCGATGAAACCACTTTCAGAACTTTCGAAGTCATGATCGTGGTAGTGCCGGGAATGGTCGAAGTGACCGTCACCGTGATTGTGTGCGTCGGGATATTTGCAAGAGCCAATAATTTTGCGTTGTATGTGGTGGTGTCTATCGGCGTAAGCGCAGCGAGGGAAGTGCTCGTGGCATCCACCGTAGAAGACGGATCGCTCGCGGTTCCCAAGGCCTGACCGGCATTGGCTCCTGCAATATCATATATTCCCGAAAACGTAGTGGCGCGAATAGCGCCGTAGAAAAGCGCGCAAAGAATCCCGGCGGCGACGATAATAAAAAAGACCGACCACCGATTAAAAAAATGTCTCATCGATATGGTTAGGATACCACGGTTGTAAGCCATTTGTCTTGCGGACAGCATATTCCTACATAGGTTGGGTGCAGATAATCGCGGTCGCCGCCATGTTGGTGTATAATAATGAAAATGTCGCAGAATTAAAAAAATATAAAATAATGAGCAATCGACCCATACACTTTGAGGTTCAGGCGGATGATGCGGAGCGGGCAAAAAAATTTTATGAGGGCGCCCTTGGATGGAAAATAGAAAAAACAAGCATGCCCGGCGTTGGCATGGATTATTGGATGGTGATGACAGGCGAAGGACAGGGAATCGATGGCGGGCTGTATCAGCGCAAAGATAATCCTTCGCGCAAACTGAACAGTTTTGACTCCACCATCTTGGTTGATGATATGGATAAAGTGATCGCAGCCATCAAGGCGAACGGCGGGAAGATTGAGCCTTGGGAGGGGAAAGAGAAGTGGGAAATGAAAGGCCTCGGTTGGTTCTCCCGTGCGGTAGACACCGAAGGCAATATTTTCGGTTTGCTCCAAGCCACCGATTGGCAGCCGAAGTAGGATCAGTACGAATGAAACAAAAAATGGCCCCGAGAAAGGGGTTGTTTTTTTGTTTAATTTGGACGATGTTCGAATGATTTTAAAAAAAGGCGCCGTGTCCACGACCCGTAAAAAAAGACGAAATTGATCCCATTAAATCTAGGAGCGTATGACGCTCCCTGGACGCACGATATTGCGTCCTAAGAGGCTGCTGCTCTCGGAATGTCGCCATTTATTTTGATATCGTAAAATCTTCGTTTGCTTGGTTCGAATCTCAGGCGTGTGTAATATCTTTATCTCTCGAACGACCCACGATAAAAGGTGTAGAATAAGAGCACAATGATAAATCAAAATCGTCCTACGGGCATCGTGATCGTCGCAGTCCTCATGATTGTCTTCGGTCTGGCGGAGATTGCGACAGGATTCACTCATAACTTTCTGGGGCTTCTTTCTACTGCCAGTGTTGCCGTATCGACTTTTTGGGGTATGGGAATTGGCGCGCTCTATGCGATAGGCGGATTGTTTCTTTTGACGATGAAACGATGGGCGGCGATCGTCGCTGAAGCCTGTCTCATTTTCGTCATCATCGGGCGCATCAATTTCGTCGCGTTCGGCTACTATCCGCTCAGTTCTTTCCTTCAGTCCTTTTCTATCATCATTGGCACGGCCATTGCAATCTTTTTCGCAATCTATATTGGAGTAAAGTGGAAATACTTTAAGTAATGGAACAAATCAGTAACATCTTCGCTTCTCTGCTCGCAGGGATCAGCGTGACACATATCGTGCAGGGGATTATCATCGGCGGCGTGCTGGCGTTCATCACGGCTCAACTTCTTGGGCGCATCAAAATTAAAAAGATCAACGGCTGGTCCACCATGTACGGATTCGGCGTGCCGGGCAACGGTATGCTGCTGCGAGCCGCAAGCTATCAAGTATTCCCCGGTCCCGTAAACGTACCCCAAGAGGCGATGTATTGGACGACGACCGTAGCTGGCGGGGGCAACTACATTATGCATTTCCCGCCGGGCGGTTTTCCACCCAACAATGCATTCTGGTCGTTGACCATGAGTGATGCAAACAATGACTTTGTGGCAAATCCGCTCAATCGGTACATCGTGAACGATCGTTCTCAACTCGCGCAAAATCCTGACGGCTCGACTGACATTTACCTCCAGAATACGGCTCCCACGGGCCATGAATCAAACTGGCTGCCCGCGCCCAGGGGCAAGTTCATACTTTGGCTGCGCGTGTATATGCCCGGTGCGGCCATTCTCGACGGTTCGTACCAGGTGCCGCCGGTCATAAAAATGAAATGATTTTTACTAGAATAATATTACAAATATGATCAGCAACTTTTGGTTTGAGTTCGGTATCCTTTTCGTAGCGTCGCTTGTTGGCGGTTTGGCCATCATGCCGTACAGCATGCGGCTCCTAGAAGGGTCAACCCAAAAGAAGCCGCTCAAGATGTCCGTTTCGACGCTCAAGCTTCTATCATTTCTTCAGACCGCCGTCCTTTCGGCAATTGCCATTGGAGTCGGACTGTTCGCGGCTCACAAAATAGGCCTCGGTGCTCCATACATCGAAGCAGCGCTAGCGGGTAGTGGATCACTCCAGTCGTTTGCGTTCATGATCGAAATCGCGATCATCCTCGGCGTGCTTGCAGGCACTGTTCTCTTGATCGCTGATTTATTCTTTTTACCGTATTGGCCCGAGCAGATTGTCGACACCTCGCGAAAAACCACGCTATGGGAAAACTTTTTCGCATCACTTTATGGTGGTATCAACGAAGAACTGCTGATGCGCCTGTTTGGATTTTCTGTGCTCGTCTGGCTCCTGTCGTTTGTCTGGTATCCAAACATCGCAATCTTTTGGATCGTAAACATAGTCATGGCCGTTGTCTTCGGCATCGGACATTTGCCCGCACTCAAAGGACTCGTGGGCAAAATATCGCCCGTCATGCTCGCGCGAACGCTTCTACTGAATGCTCCGGTCGGATTGATCTGTGGCTGGTTATTTTGGACTTACGGCATTGAAGCGGCGATGGTGGCGCATTTTTCCGCCGATATCGTCTATCACGTTGTTGGAACTATCGTACTACGGCGCAAACTTGGGGTAAAAATGAAATGAAATGATATGAATAGACTTATTCTAAAATATAAATATTTCTTTACGTTCGCTGTATTGGCGGTTCTCGCGTGGGCCATTTACCGGCAGCTCACCGTAGGGAGTGGTTTTGTTACAGAGGCCGCAGTGGCGGTCATCGTATGGATACTCGGCACGTTCATTTTTATTTATTTTTGGCCGCGCATCGTTTTGCGCGGATACAAAAAGGCGACTCTCGTTAAGGGGTTCGGCGACGGTCCCATCCCGATCAATACGCTCTATACGCAGCCTCAAGCGCTCTTTGCCGACCCGCTCCACGTATCGCTGCCGCCCGGAAGCTCGCAGTTGATGAGCTATGGCACGAACCGCGACACGCTCTATACCGTCGGCGTCCTCGATCTCTCCAAGGGGCCGCAAGTGTTGCATGTGCCGGACATGGCCGATCGATACTATGCAGTGCAGTTTACTGATCCATCAGACGGCACTAACTTTGCCTACGTCGGCAAGCGCACCATGGGAACCAAAGCCGGTGAGTATCTCATTGCCGGTCCCAACTGGAGAGAAGCTGCCTCTAAGGGGATGACACAGATTTCTTCGCCGAATAATTCGGTGCTCGTTATTGGTCGCGTGTTTGTCGAGAACGACAGTGATATTCCGGCCGCGTATGCGCTTGCGAAGAAGATACAGCTTAAATCCTTCGATCAATAAGGAGCATGTACGACTTCTACTGCGCCTCGTTCAAACTCGTCGAGTTCTAAAGCACTCCGACGAGGAAGTGCGCCGCAACGAGCGACAGCCACATCCAACCCGCGATAATTGACAGGCGTTGCATGAGGCCACCAACTGGATTCAGATTCAGCTTGAACGCGAACCCGAGGCCAGCAAGTACGAAGAACACCACAATCGCTGCGCATGAGATGACTGAGTAGAGAGCCCAGTTGGATTCGCCGAGACCAGCAAACAAGCTCGCGAATACCACGCTTGCAGCAATCAACGCGGCGAAGACCGGACCCGATGCTTGATCATGAAAGATACCACTACGTGTGCGCTGTTCGCGCCTCGGCCATGCAAGGCCCGTAATATCGGTCACAAAGATACCTGCGCCGATCAGTCCCAGGCCGAATACGGCGATCAAGACCGGCGGCCACCACGGGTTCCCGGACGCCACAAGCGCGGTATGCAATCCGGGCACGTACGCAAGCGCCAGAAGTCCTGTGATAAAAAAGTTGACTCGCTGTATCCAGCCTCGGGGACCGATTGCAAGAGCGCTTATAGGCTGGCGTAGCGGTTGGTAGCCGGGACGAAGCGCGCCTTCAATCAAAAAGACGATGATGAAGAAAGGTCCCGCAAGAACACCGCACCAAATCGATAGCGTTGTGACGGTGAGCATATAGCAAGTATACTGCACAGAAGTTTAGACGTATATTCACTCGCTATGAAGGCGGTGACGGACTATTGCGCAAACCATTAACAGTCCGATCTAAGTTTTAGTTCTGCGTCCACGACCCATATTACATTTTTTCCCCCGATACCGCGTCCGAAGAGGGTCAGAAAATGTAAAATTGATCCGATCGCAACGCTTCTCAATATATATTTGAAAAGCTACCCTGATGCTATAATTAACCCATGAGAAAACTGATCTACGCGATTAACCTTACTCTCGATGGCTGTTGCGACCATACTAAGGTGGTCGTTCCTGATGAAAAATTAATGGAATATTATACGCAACTCGTCCAGGGCACCGATATGTTTGTGTACGGCCGCATAACCTACGAGTTGATGGTCCCTTACTGGCCCGACATTGCGAGGACCCATTCCGAGACAAAAGCGGAAAACGATTATGCGGACGCGTTCAATGCCAAGAAAATAGTTGTATTCTCGCAATCGCTGGAGAGCTCGGATGATAAAAATACAACGTTCGTTCACGGAGACCTTAAAGAGGAGATCCTCAAACTGAAAGAGGAAAAGGGCGGGGATATTCTGACCGGAGGGGTATCCATTCCTGCGCAACTTACACAACTTGGCCTGATCGACGAATTCCGTTTTGTCATCACGCCGACGATAGTGGGAGAGGGGAGGCGGTTGTTTGATAACCTCCAGCTAAAGGAGCGGTTGCGATTAAAGCTTGTCGAGTCGAAGGTCTTCGACTCAGGATGCGTTACGCTTCGCTATTTGAAGTAATCACGTGGGGTATCCAGCGGGAATCGAACCACAAATTTAAAAGCATATATTTACCGGCTTATCCGGGTCGGCCTGGGCAATCTTTCTCGCCTACATCACTATCATTGCTAGGCGCTCTGCTGGCTTCTTGACAGGGATATTTTATCTTTGCTAAACTATACGGGATATAGGAGCACTCTTATACTGCTTTTATAGGAATAACTATAAAAATAAAGGTATTATCACTATCAAAATGGAGGAAAAAAACAATAAAAATCCACTTTCAGAGCTTTTTACCGACGCAACGCATAACATCGACCCAAAGCAATTGGCCGAGGTTTTAAAGCCTTATTTGGCAATTAATCGGTCGAATAACAAGATCTTATTCACTCCGGAAGGGCTTACGCTAAATGCGAGTAAAAAGATAATTCTTTTCTTGCTTTCACAGAAGGCGCTACTAGCGCTCGGTGCCACAACCGAGGAAGCCGTTACTCCAAAGGAGGTCAAAGCGGCATTTCAAAACAACATGCCAGACGGTACGATCGATGCCAACCTAAAGAGATTAAGTGACTCTGGGTTGGTCAAGGGCGATGACGGAAAGTACTTCGTACCGGACTTTAATTTTTCCAAAATGAAAGTAATGCTCGCGGTTAAAGCCGAAAAAGAAAAATATGGAAGATAAACTCTTACACGCCATAGAGGAGGCCAACAAGCTCGTTGAGAAGTCTAACATCAAGGACCCCGAGCTGAAGAAGATCGCTTTTTCAAAAGCGGTCGATTTCTTTTTAACCGGAGGCCCCAAAACGGAAAACCAGACGGCAGTGAGGTCGGGGCGAGAGGTCAACGTCGCGGGCGGCGCTACGGGCGAATTTTGGACCGATCTGAGTGAGGCGGTGGGTATCGATGTCCCGACACTGAAGGATATTTACTCACTCAAGGACGACAAAATCTACCTAGTCATCTCACGTGTTAAAGGGAGCAAGAAAAATGACCAACAACGATATTTGTCCGCCTTGATTGTTTATGCTTATCACGAAGGAATGAAGCTCGAGTGGGTGCCGTCCAATCTCCTCGCCCGCGCTGCGGAGCATTCCAGCCTCTACAACACTAGTAATTTCTCGAAAAATATCAGCGACTCGGATTGGTTCAGAACGGACGGTGCGAAGAAAGGTTTGCGCTACAAACTCTCCGCGTTGGGCATGGCAGAAGCGAAGTCATATCTGAAGGAACTTTCAGCACAAGGCAATGGATAAAGAAAAGGTTTTAAAAATAATCGGTCAAGTGGAAGCACTACTCACTGAACTTAAAGGAGAGATCGGTGTTTCGGATCAAGCCGTATCGCCGAAAGGCCGAAAGAAAGTGCCGAAAAAAAGCCGTCAGAGCAAAAAATCGGGAAGCGTTAAGCCCATTCAGGACTTGATCGAGTCTGGGTTCTTCGATACCCCAAAGACGAGCGTCCAAGTGGTGGAGATCCTTGAAAAGAAGGCACAGTTTTTTGATCAAAGTAATGTCGCGACCACCTTGATGCGACTTGTGAAGAAGGGCGTATTGGAAAGGGAACGCAGCGGAGCCAAAAATAACCCGTGGACGTATAAAAAGAAATGACCGTACAATCTGCCACCAACGATACCGAAAAATTAATAGCTGTTTTTGCAAAAAAGGGCAGCACGATTGCCGATAAAGCCACTCGCGGATTGGCCGACAGGTGGGTTACATCTAACGCTTCCGGTTTGCTTGCTGGTTTTAAGGAAAATCCTCGGGTGCTTGTATCCATCAATTACCTCAAAAAATCTGCGACGAATGATCGCCTTCAAAAAAAGGAATGGCTGGGACATCTCCGAACGATATGGAAAGCCCTGAAGGGACAGGAGTTTGCAGGGAACGGTACGGCGACCAAAGAAGGAAACGCGGCACTTTTTGACGACCGAAAATTCCATAAGCTGGTGGTTAAGGCCAGCCAAAAACTTTTTCGAGATCGCCATTATTCACAGGCCATATTCGAAGCGTGCAAGATGTTGAACAAAACGGTTCAGGGTTTATCAAAATCTGAACTCGACGGCAAAAAATTAATGCTCGACGTTTTTAGTGTGAATAACCCGAAGTTAAAATTGAATCCGTTTGTCACGACAAGCGACAAGGATGAGCAGGAAGGATTTATGCATATATTCGCCGGAGTTATGCAGGGAATAAGGAATCCGAAAGGGCACGACATTATTAACCTGAAAGATCCGATCCGTGCATTAGAATACCTTTCTTTATTGAGCCTCCTTTTTAGGAGACTTGATGAAGTAGAAATGAAGTAACAGAAAACCACTATGGCTGAAAAGAAGATTATTTTAGAGAAGAAGGCGTATGCCGTGAAAGGCGAGCGGAGTCGTTTTGATCCAGCCGCCAAAGAGCCATACACGGTTAGTCGCTCCGGCATCGACCGCTTTGTAGAATGCCCTCGTTGTTTCTATCTCGAAAAGCGGCTCGGAATCGGACGTCCCGATATGCCGGGATGGGCGTTGAACAGTGCCGTCGACGCGTTGCTCAAAAAAGAGTTCGACGTACACCGATCGAATGGTACGGCACATCCGCTCATGGAGCAATGTAGTATCGATGCGGTGCCTTATGCGCACGAGGAGTTGGACGCATGGCGCGATTCGCTGCGACGGGGCATACAATTTTTCCATAAGCCAAGCGGTCTCATTATTCGCGGCGGCATCGACGACGTTTGGGTATCCCCGGAAGGTGAGTTGTATATCGTGGATTATAAAGCCACGTCCAAAAAAGATGAGGTAAATATTGATGGCCTATACCAGCAGGGATACAAGCGACAGATGGAAGTGTACCAATGGTTGTTCAAAAAGAACGGTTTCAAGGTATCGGATGTCGGTTATTTCGTTTACTGCAACGGTGACAGCGAGAAAAATGCATTTGATGCGAAACTTGAATTCGACATCGTGGTGATTCCATATAAAGGAGATGACGGTTGGATCGAGAAAACGGTGCTCGCAATCGGAAAATGCCTTCGTAGCGATACGCTTCCGGCGTCCGACTCAAAATGTCACTACTGCGGATACGTCGCCGCACGGAATAATGTCGAATAATGACGTGGCGAACGCGATCGAAACTCTACAATGGAATATCGACTTCATACGGAAGGAAACCGATGCAATCGATTCGTCTGTGGAAATCAAAGCACGGGTCCGCAACCTGTGCGATCATTGTTCCGGCATTATGGGGCAATATAAAAGGGATAAGGATATCGATATGCTAAGCGAGAATCTCGATAAGGCATTTAACTCCTTCGATGGCATAATCAAGGAATTGGACGGAAATTCCAAAGAAGGATCCATGTGGATGTTGCTTATCACGCATGTCGCCGATATGATGGCTGTGTTGCCTCGAAAAAATGATGTAAAGAAATAATCAAGATTTATGGAACTTCTCCGCAAGACTATCGTCGACCGCAACGACCACCGCAACGACAACGGCGACAAGAAGCCGCTTTTTACAAAAGACCTCCATCCGCACATCGCGTCCTTCCATCGCGAGCAATGGGCGTTTATCGCGGACGAGACGATCAAGGAGAACATCGCGTACCAGATGCAATACTTGGAGTTTATGATTTGCCTCTACAACGAATATCAAATCTACCTCACGGTGGAATCTCTGATCTGCAAGGACATCATGGTCATCGTTGCGGGCGTCATCGAGGCGGCGCTCTTCGACCTCATCGAATCGGCGCGGAAAGCGATGAAGATGTCGATGGAGGATCGTACCGACTTCACGACCCTTCTCGGTATGGGATATCATGAATACGGCTTTCTCACGAGGGACCAGTGGCATTTCTTCCACGATCTCCGCAAGGTCCGGAACTACGTCCATCTGAAGGCCGCTGATTTCAAAGAGTACGCCGGATATACAGTGGACGAGGCGAATAGCTGCGTCAGGATGCTTGATGAATTTCGTACCGCAATGGCAAAATCTGATTTATAATTGAGCCATGAAAGCCCAAGATCGCATCGTAAAAGATTGGTTATCAAAAATCAGATCGCGACAGCTTGGGCTGCCTCGCTTCCAGCGATACGAGGCATGGAAGTCTTCTATCATCAGCGATTTTTGGACAAGCTTGATGCGAGGATTGCCCGTGGGCGTATCCTTAATCCTCGAAGTTTCCGGGGAGCCGCCGTTCAAGTATCGCTTCATTGCCGGAGCGCCTACGACAGGGGAGCAGGTGAGGGAATTATTGTTGGACGGCCAACAACGACTTACCGCTCTTTGGCGCGCTCTGACAGATGATTACGAAGATCGGACCTATCTGGTCGGCATTGAAACCGAAGACGGTTCCGAGTTCGACATTTTAACCTTTGACCGAAGCAAGCACGGCAACAACCTGTCGGTGGTTGGCGAAGCGAGATATTCAAGAAAAGGGCAGAGATTCCCGTTATGGGTCGACGATCCTGCCGAATGCCTGAAGCGCGGGAGGTTGCCATTGCGAATTTTAAATCCCGACAATGGGGTTGACTATCAAGATTGGTGCGAACGCGCAGCGGGGGGCGACACCAAAGTTCAGCTCAAACTTGTCACCATCGTGAACGAATTGCGAAATCGCGTGGAGAATTTCAATATCCCATACCTCTACCTGCCCGCCGAAACGGAAAAGTCCGTTGTCATCGACGTGTTTATAAAACTAAATACCAGCTATGCCAAGCTGACCGTCTTCGATATCCTTGTCGCTCAAGTCGAAGAAGAAGTGGATGCCTCGCTGCACGATCTATTGAACACCCTCAAGGCCGATGTCCCGGAGATGAGTGAATATACAGACTTGGATCACTATGCTTTATCGGTGGCTGCCCTACTCCAAGATAAATTGCCGAACGAGCAAGGATATCTTTCGCTCAATCTCGCCCAAATGGCCACAGACTGGCCACGCATTATTAATGGGAGCAAGGAGTTGGTCGAATTGCTTGAGGGAGATCGCATATATGACAGCAGTCGCTTGCCGACGGAGCCGATGATCGCTGCGATCGCCGCATTGCTTGCGGATACGCCGACCGATCCGGACGAACGCGGCAATCGGCGGATTCTCCTACGAAAATATATGTGGCGTGGGTTTTTCACCGCTCGCTACGATCGTTCGGTCGCTACGCGGATTTTGCCAGATTTCCGCGAACTGAAAAGGGTTCTTAATGGAATATCATCCGAATCAAGCGTACCGATTTTTAACGAAGCGGAATTTCCCCTACCAACGCTGGACGACATCAAGGAATCCGGATGGCCGAAGACCCGCGACCGATTGGCGCGAGCAATTTTGCTCGCTTCGTTCAGCGGAGGAGCGATAGATTTCGCCGACGCGTCGCCGATCAGCCGAAAGAATATCCTTACGCGGGAATATCATCATTTATTTCCGGTTGCGTTACTAAAAGAGAAAGGACTTTCGGAAAAGGAAATATATCGCGCCTTGAATTGCGTCCTGATCACATGGAAGACAAATCGAAAAATCTCGCGGAAAGAACCAATCGCTTATTTATTGGAACACGCACAGGCGAGCAGCTTGGGAGAAGCCGAGATTCGGCGAAGGCTCGCGTCTCATTCGGTGAACGACGCATCGATGCGTACGGGAGACTACGATCAATTTCTAAACCAGCGAGCAGAAGCTATCCATGCAATCATGCTTGAGCTTTGCGGACGAAATTCCGGCCAATCAGCTAAAAAATCAAAAGGTAGCGCGAAGTCATAAGACATTATGGGGCGGCAATCGTCATGCCCAGTTCCTCCGCAACGGATAACACCTTTCCCTCTACTTCATCGTCTTTTACAAGATAACGTGCATAGTTTTCGTCCTTTTCCGAAAATAATGAGAAGTCACCGAAGCCGAACTCATCTGACGGGATGGCAAAAATCTTGCCCAAAGGATCTTCTTTGTCGTCCACTACGCCGATGGCGAACACGAAGCTGCATCCTCGCATTTCCTCGTTGATCACGAAGCACCACTCGGCAACCAGGTCGGTTTTCATGGTAAGACCGTAGAGT
>DATKHM010000009.1:0-8877 GCA_035510235.1 Minisyncoccota bacterium
CTTCGGGAGATCAAGCGTTATCTGCGCTCTAAGTCGCGCATCGTCGGCTCGCTCGGCCAGCCGCTGCTCTTTTTACTTGCGCTTGGCTACGGCCTCGGCTCGGTCTTCGCGAAGGCAGGGGAGGGAAATTATTTTCAGTTCCTCGCGCCCGGTATCATCGGCATGAGTATCATCTTCACGGCCATCTTCTCTGGCATCCAGATCATCTGGGACCGGCAGTTCGGATTCCTCAAGGAGACCCTCGTCGCACCGGTGAACCGACTGAACATCATGATCGGGCGCACGCTTGGCGGCGCGACGGTGGCCACCATGCAAGGCGTGCTCGTGCTCATTCTCGTGACGATCTTTGGGTTTCGTCCGTACAGCTGGGCGCTCGTGCCGGTCGCGATCGTTTTCATGCTCCTTGTGGCGTTGCTCTTCGCTGCGCTCGGCGCGATGATCGGATCGCTCCTTGATGATATGCAGGGTTTCCAATTGATCATGAACTTCCTCGTCATGCCGCTCTTCTTCCTTTCGGGCGCACTCTTCCCGCTCAACGGCCTCCCCGCCGCCCTTTCCGCGATCGTAAGGTTCGATCCGCTTTCATACGGCGTCGATTCGTTCAGAATATTATTAGTCAACTCTGGTAGCTTCGGACTCGGATTGGATTTTGCCGTCCTCGCCGGGGTCACTATTGTATTTCTCGGATTAGGAAGCTACTTCTTCTCGAAGATACAGGTATAGCCCTGTTTGTTGTAAGATGAACCAATGGCAGAAATAAAATCCCTTATTATCGGTACGAGGGGGAGCAAACTCGCGCTTGTGCAAGCTCAGTTGGTCGCGGACGCTTTGACCGCCGGCCATCCGGGTATTGCTGTTCAAATAAAAGCCATCGTGACGAAGGGTGACCTGAACCAAGCACCCATCCCGCTCGATACGATCGGGAAAAATTGGTTCACCGCAGAGATCGAACAAGCACTTTTAAAAGGTGACATAGATATCGCAGTGCATAGCTTAAAAGATCTGCCACCCGAGACTCCCGAGGGCATCATCACCATTCCGGTTCTTGAGCGGGCCGATCCGCGCGATGTCCTTATTTCAAAGTCCGGATTACTGCTTGCCGATTTGCCTCACGGTGCGGTCATCGGCACCGACAGCATTCGACGGAAAATATTATTGAAAGAACGTCGCTCCGATCTTACGGTGCGAAGCATCCGCGGAAACGTCGACACGCGCCTAAAAAAACTTGCGGACGAAGACTATGACGCGCTTGTCCTTGCCGCCGCAGGACTCGCCCGCGTGGGGATATCGAGCGTGATCACCGAATTTCTTGACCCCGCTGTGTTCATTCCCGCGATCGGGCAAGGGGCACTTGCTGCTCAAGTACGCAAGGACCGTGCCGAGCTTTTGGAAGCAGTCCATGGCATCGAGCATGCCCCGACGCGGATAGCGGCCGAGGCCGAGCAGGCGTTTTCGACAACAGTCGGCGGGGGATGTAAATTGCCGATCGGCTGCTACGCCCGCGTCGAAGGCGACCGTATTACTATCGACGGTTTCATCGGTAATGCGGATTCTTATATAATTGCCCGAAAGTCAACGCACGGACCGGCACGCGATGGGATACGGCTCGCAGAGGAACTGGCGAAAGAATTGTTGTGATGGGAAATGCTCTTAAGGGGAAACATATCGTTATCACGCGGAGCGTGAAAGGTGGTCTAGTATGGAAAAAATATTTTGAGCACGAAGGGGCGGTCGTTCATTGCTTCCCGACCATCAAGACGAAACCCGTCAGCCCAACAAAGAAAATAGAAACTGTTTTAAGCCGTATCAGATCGTTTGATTGGATCGTTTTTACGAGCGCGGAAGGAGTTCGTGCGATGCGCTCGCTCGCTCGCGCGCTTCGCGTGGACATATCGCCCGCGCGAATGGCCAGGATTGCGGTCATCGGAAAGGGGACTGCCACCGCCGTGCGCCGTGCGGGCTATCGTGTCGGATTCCAACCGTCAAACAGCGATAGCAAAACGCTTGCGCAGGAATTGACTCTGGTAAAAGGCCGCTCGATCCTGTTGTTACGGACATCCATCGCTTCAGAAGATTTTCCCCGTATACTTACCGCGCGCGGCAGAAAAGTCACCGATCTATCGATATATGCAACTGTCCCGATTAAAAAACTTGACCCAAAGTTTTTAAAGCTCCTCCGCGATGCGCGAATAGATTATCTCACGTTCGCAAGTCCTTCTGCGGTCAACGGCCTTTGGAATGGATTGAGTAAAGAACTGCGCAAAAAAGTCGTGCATATCCCGGCGGTTGCCATAGGTCCCAGTGTCAAAAAATTACTTAAGAAAAAAGGGTTTGACGACGTCCGCGTTGCAAAGAAATCAACCATAAAACACGTGGCGGATGCCATGATATAATAACGCCATGGATACCCACCCCTACCATCATTATCTTTTTTTTAATGTGGCAAACGAATTTTATCAGCTGCCAGCACAAGAGCAGAAAGAAATAAAAGCAGAGTTTGAAAAGTTTTTGTCCGGCGCCGATGGGCTTATCATAACCGGATACGCAACGCTCGGTTTCAACGCCAAGACCACATTCATGCTTTGGTGTCGGGGGAAGTCTCCGATCGCCGTCCAGGATATGCTTCGCGAACTGCTTCGCACGAAGCTCGATAAATATCTTACCATCCAGTATTCATACTTCGGCATTGTCCGCAATTCCGAATACAGCGGAAGAGCAGGGAAGCCGGAGCAAGTGATGCAAAACTACAAAGATCGCCTGCCATATTTTGTTCTTTATCCTTTCACTAAAACCCACGAATGGCATGCGCTCGACGCGGAAAACCGTCGCTCGATCATGGGTGAACACATCAAGGTCGGCATCGGCCATCCGAACATCCGCCAATGCCTGCTCTATTCTTATGGCATCGACGATTACGAATTCATTGTTTCTTACGAGATGAACACTTTGGAAGAGTTTCAAGATCTGGTCATCGAGATGAGGAGAACTACCGGACGAAAATATACTTTCGTTGATACTCCGACGTTCACGTGTATTTATAAAACCTTGCCGGAACTTATGGAATGGCTGTGACGGCATTTGATGATACGTTTTTAAAAGCATGCCGCTCCGAGCCGACCGATCACGTTCCGGTGTGGTTCATGCGGCAGGCGGGGAGATCGCTTCCCGGCTACCGCGCACTTCGAGAAAAACATGACGTTCTCACGCTCGCACGGACGCCGGAACTCGCGGTGCAGATAAGCATGGAACCGATCGGCCTTCTGGGAGTCGATGCTGCAATATTGTTCGCGGACATCATGCTCCTGCCGCTCGCCATGGGTGTCGATCTTCATATCGTGGATTCAGTCGGGCCGGTAATTGAGAAACCTATCGCGTCCACAGGGGATATCGATGTGTTGCCACCACTCGACCCTGCGCATATAGATTATCTTGCGCAGACCATAAAGATCTTGCGCGGGCAGCTCGCGGTGCCGCTCATCGGATTTTCCGGTGCGCCATTTACCCTTGCAAGCTACCTCATTGAGGGAAAGCCTACGCGCCAATGGATCAAGACGAAGCGGTTCATGATGGAAGAACCTCGGGCGTGGGCGCGACTTATGGAAAAACTTTCGGCGGCGATCGTGATATATCTTTCAGTACAGATCGACGCCGGCGCGCAGGCGATCCAACTCTTTGACAGCTGGGTGGGATGCCTGAGTCCTTCGGATTATCGGAAATTTGTTCTTCCATATACGCAATCTATCTTCTCTGCGCTTAAGCAAAAAAATGTTCCGCGTATCCACTTTGGCACCGACACGGGTGCCATGCTACACGATTTTTCGAATGTTGACTGCGAGGTAATCGGCCTCGACTGGCGCGTGGATATCGGTTATGCAAAAACTATGATCGGCAGAAAGGCGATACAAGGCAATCTTGATCCGGTAGTACTTTTGGGAGATGAAAAAACTATTAAAGAAAACATCGATCGTATTTTTTTGTCGCTGTCCTCGCGGAACGGCTTTATCTTCAATCTCGGGCATGGGATGCTCCCGGAGACCGATGATCAAACCTTAAAAAGGCTCGTGGCATACGTCCATGGAAAATAGTTCCGGCGACCGCGTCATCGGGGTCGTCGTTATGACGTACGGGTCTGCGACGACTGTGGAACACGTTGCCGAATATATGGCGCATATTTATCATGGCGCGCCGCCCGCCGACGTCGTCAAAGATTTTGAGGAACGATACCGACTAATGGGCCCGTCGCCGCTCATCGAAATAACGCAGCAGCAGGCACAGCTTATCGAAGTGGAGTTAAACCATAACGCGCATCCAGGCGATCATTACGTTGTTCACACGGGCATGCTTCATTCAGAGCCATTCATCGAGCGTGCGGTCAAAGAATGCCGCGATGCCGGCGCCGAACGATGCATCGGCGTCATCCTTTCTCCGCAATTTTCATCATTCATTATGGATGGATATCGCGCAGCGTTTGAACGTGCTGCACGCGCGTACGGTATTCCCGAAGAAGGGATCATAATTGCTGATCCATGGCCAACAGAACCACATTTTATCCGATTGTTGAGCGATCGGGTCCGCGCCTCTCTCCAGACTTTGGAAGATCGTTACCATAAAAAGATTCCTGTGATATTCACTACGCATAGCCTCCCGAAACGCGTGGTCGAAAAAGATCCCCACTATCTCGACCAACTGCAATCAACTATACGGGCGGTCCTTGAACACATCGGGGATCCGTCACTCGAATGGTATGCGGGCTACCAAAGCGCAGGCCACACTCCGGAAGAATGGCTAAAGCCGGATCTGACGGATATCCTTACCGACATAAAAAATAAAGGAGCTCCTGCGGTTTTGATCGTGCCGATCCAGTTTCTGGCCGACCACCTGGAGATCCTCTATGATCTCGATATCGCGGCGCGCAAGCAATGCGAAGATCTCGATATCGCATATCATCGCATTCAACTTCCGAACACCGACCCGCTCTTCATTAAAAGTATCGCCGACGTGGTGTATAATACCAACAAGCATATATAATAAACCTATGAACATTGAATGGAATAAAGTGACCTGGTATTCGAAGCTCATCGCATTGGCGCTGTTTGTGGCATTGCCGTTCGTTGGTTTTTATTATGGAGTGCAATATGGAAAATTGATTGCGCCGCTCGGTCAAGCGCCGACGATGGTCGCTACAAGTTCAGGTACGGCCTACTATGACGATCCCTCGGAATGGCAACTTGATGCAAACAACACCGCCGGGGGATTCAGCATCGCATACCCCATAGATTTCGATTATAGCGATAATTTTTCACTTTCTCCTTCCACTGATTGGCGGGTCAATTCGGATAATATTCCTGGGATACAATATTTCACGCTGACCGTTCCAAATACCTTCGAGCCGCAGACCAACTTTAGCGACGCCACGCTCACCGTCGGCGCAAGCGCTGATACCACCGCCATTTCACAATGCATGACGCCCGACGAGGGCGGGGAAACGGCAGAAGCGACCTCAAGCGTAACCATCAATGGAACCCAGTTCACGATATTCAACTCAAATAGTGCGGGAGCAGGAAATTATTACCAAACAACGAGCTACCGCGCGCTCCATGCGGGGAAATGTTATGCAATCGAATACACCATTCATTCAGGCCAGATCGCGAATTATCCTTCGTCATATAATCTGCAGCCGTTCGATGAAACGAAAATCGATTCGCTGATGCAGAATATCGTCGGTACATTCAAATTCCTTTAACCCGCGGAAGGTAGTATGAAGAAATCCAATAAAATTATCGTGGTAGTGGTGCTCGCATTAGTGGTGCTGTTCGGCGTCGGACAATTCTTTGCGTCTTCTACTATAACGGCGCCCTCGAAAAATCAGGCCACTTCGACTTCATTGGTCGTCTCCGCGACCCAAGTAATCGCCTATTCGCCGTCGCAACCGACCAGTTCCACGCCGCTGGAAAACGGCTCCTGCTGGACGAATTCCATCGCCGCACCGTTCCGCGCCGACGCCTGGCGCTGCGCAGTAGGGAACGGTATCAGCGACCCATGCTTTCAAATTCCAGGCAGTAGCAGTACACTTTTGTGCGGTATAAATCCTACCGTACAGAATTCAACATCCACGTTCGTACTCAAACTTACCCAGCCGCTTCCCGCACCGGAGGTTCCACAAGGCATTCCGCCATCGAATTGGGCATGGCTCGTACAACTCGCCGATGGTACGCTCTGCACGCCGTTCACCGGGACGCTGCCCATCACCGCCACCGAGGATGTGGCCAATTATGGCTGCGCGCCCGGACCACTCGGCGATAACCTCATGATCTTCGGCGAACTCAACACATCGAGCAGTCCGTGGATGGCGGAAGTGGGAACGATATCCGAATCATCGTCAAGTTTGCCGGTGCTTGCAACCTCCTCGACTGTTCCTGTGGCAACTGTGTGGCAGTAAAATTGCCCTTATTGAGAAGTCGTTGAAGCAGTCGTGCTGGCGTTGGCGGAAACTTTGAATGTCGCGAGCGCCTTGATGATCGTTTCGGCATCAGCGCGCGCGGTCACGAAGTCCTGCTGCGCCGCAAGAATCTTTGAACGCGCATCCTTTAGCGTCGCCGTGTTCGATGCCATAACGGTACTGCTGCCATTGTCCGGCATGAGCGAGACCACTTCCGATACCGCCGCTTGCGCTTGCGTATTCGCATCGGAAACCTTGGCGTTGAAATCCGTGAGTGCTGCCGTCGCCGCGGTCACGTTATTTCCCGCAGATTGTGCTGTGGAAATCCGCGCCGAGAACTTTGTGGCAAGGTCGTTCATGATTCCGACGATTGTGAGCACACGGTCGGCTGCGGCCTCGATCATTCCCTGGGGAAGGATCAATGCAAAAATACGGTATGAAGAGGTGATCGACTGCACGTCGGTCTTGAGGCTGCTCGTGTTATTGGCGGCCGCGTCAGCGCTGATCTGCGCCTGAAGCGTATTCATGGCTGTTATCTGCGATTGAATGGAGGTCGCTAGATTGCTCTTATCGGTTCCTGAGAGCCGGATCATTGCATCTACTCGAGCGGTAAGCGCACCGAGTGCACTAAGACGCCGAGTGATTTCTTGATCGGCGCGGCCGGTGAGGGCAGTGATGCGCGTGGCGAGCAACGCTCCCGCGCTAAGACCCGCCCGGGTGCCGCTCGCGGAAAACGTCGCCGATGCAGAGAGCCCGACGCCGACCGAGGTCTCTGCGAAGGCGGGAAGTGCGACTCCGGCAACGATGGTAACCGCCGCAGCGGCCGAGAGGATCGTCGTGATATATTTTTTATTCATGATTTTTTAATGGATAGATACTTCTCTTTTATTGGGTCTGCGATACGGGTTGGTCGCTCAAACTTTGGGTAACGCTTGCATTATCCGAGCTTAATCCATTCATTTGCGTATTGAGATCGGTCATATCCTGGCCGATGGACTGGTCCGAGTCGCCTGGGGGATAAGAAGTGCCAGACGCCACCGCAGTCGAACCTGAAGTCGAAGTCCCATTCGGGGGCATGGTATTATTTACCGCCGCCGGAGTACCGCTTTGGCTCGCAACCCACCACCAGATCCCACCACCTATTATGATCACGGCGAGAACAATCCACAAAATCATTGTTCCGGTTTTTGACATAAAATATATATTATAGTTTGCTAATTTTTTTCGGGGACAATATCCTTAACGCATTCGACCGTTGGGATAAGGCATGTCACTACCAATTCATTATACTATAGTGCGTTTTAGAGATATGCCGCCTTCTTAAGCCATTCCTCGTTTTCCCACTCCCATAATCGTTTTGCCCCTAAAAATGCGGTAAAATCATTTTGCCAAGAGGGGAATTCCTTCAGCTCGATATCCCCATATAGTTCCGACCATTCGTGCGAACAGCCGCGGATCGCCGGATTTTTCCAATCGATTTTTATCTTTTCCCGGCCGCCTTTCAGCCGTCGGATCGCACCGCACCGCATGCATTTTTGTATCTGATCGATCTTCAATATCCATCGCGTCGAAAGTTCTTCGAACTCGTTCTTGAGCGCATCCATATACGCGGCGGTCTGCAGATTATAATCACGATAGATCGATTGCGACGTTTTGATATCGAGTACGCCGAGCTTGCCGCCGATGCGGGCGATCGCGTCCACTGTTCCTGCATAACGATGGTCGCGGTTGACGATGCGCCGCTCGACAAGCTCCGGCGTTACCTGAATATGATTCTCTTCAAAAAACTTTTGGAATGATCGCACCGCCGGCGCGACCTCGTCCGGGATCTCCGCGATCTTTCCAAGCAATAATCCTTCTACCGCCTCGTGCAGCATCGTCCCTTCCGCCGCCGAACGCTCCGTCGTTTCTTGTGCGGCTCGATAGCTTTTTGCTTCACCGTAGTAATAATAGAGCGCGGGCTTCGCCTTGATCGTCACGATCTTCGTCACCCGCGGATACCAATCGCCATCGATCACGTACCCGCACTGCTCCTTGAAGTCGTTCACATCTTTGAATTCGTCGAATAATGACATAAGTGGTGTGATAAATTATTTCAACAGTAACGTGGTAAGGTCGGCAATATCGCCGGCGCCCATCATCACGAGGACAGGGGAGTGGGTAAGACTTTTCTTAAAGGGAGTGCTTCGCAGAGTCGTCTCCACTGCATTCCGTATCTTCTTTTGCTGGGAAAGATAAAATATCGGTTTTTTTGGGGTACGCTTTTTCATCGCGCGAACAAGGGTTTCGGAATCATGAGGAAATTTTTTATCGCGTCCAAGTACTTTATAAAGCGGCAAAATGAAAATAATGTCCGCGTCATCAAATGCGCCGAGAAAATCCTTAAAGAGCAGGTTCAGGCGTTTCGCTTGATGCGGTTGGAAAATGCAGATAAGCGG
>DATKHM010000010.1:0-4247 GCA_035510235.1 Minisyncoccota bacterium
GTCAAAGTAGAAACCGAAGAAAAGAAAGCCGAGCGCGACGCAGGGAAGGCCGCGAAGGAAGAATAACAAAAACCACAGGTATTGCCGAACTATCATCTTCAGGGAGGCAATGCCTGTGGTTTTTGTTATGCGTTATAATAGAGAAGTAATGAAAAGACCTTTGAAACCAAGGGTGCTGGGGGATATTTCTGCTAAAAAATCAGAGGGACAAAATTGGAGCTCGTTCGGGCCACTGGCTTCGCGCGTGAATCTGGTGGAAGAGCGGGTGATTCGGATCCCACTGACGAAGACCTTACGCATCGTCATCATCGCTTCGGCAGCGGTTTTTTTGGTGTTCGGATCGGCCGTCGCGCCGACCCTTTTTACCAAAGCTTCTGGCGACGCGACCGGTGCAACGGCCACCAGCACCGACCCCACCGCCGAGCGTACTCAGCTTGAAACCCAGCTTGCCCAGCTTGAAACCCAGATCGATCAATATCAGGGCCAGATCTCGAGCTATGAAACCCAAGGGAAAACCCTGAACGGGCAGATCGACATATTGAATAACAAAATCGCCTCGCTCAATCTGCAGATCCAGGCGACGAACCTTACGATCCAGCAGCTGAACAGCGAGATCAGCGATACGCAATCCCAAATCACGACCACTCAGGCGGATATCGTGAGCAAGAAGGCGGCGATGGGATCATTGATGCAAGATTTATATCAGGATGATCAAATAAGTTTGATCCAAGTGTTCCTTAAAAATCCCCAGCTCTCTGATTTTTGGGACGAGACGCAGGCCATCACGCTCCTTCAGGATAATTTGCGGCTGACGGTCCAGCAGATCACCGATCTCCAATCGCAACTGCAGGATCAGGAGACTCAATTCGAGGCGTCCGAATCCGATGCCGCGAGCGCTGCGGCATACCAAGCGGCCCAAGCGCAGGAGGTCGCGAGCACGAAGACCCAGAAGACGCAGCTGTTGCAGGAAACGCAGGGTCAGGAATCAAAATATCAGGTGTTGCTTGTGCAGACACAGGCGAGTGCGGCACAGATCCGCAACCGCATCTTCCAGCTGTTGGGCGGCGGCCAGCTTTCATTCGAAGACGCCTACCAATATGCGCAGCTCGCGTCGAATGCCACCGGCATCGATCCCGCATTTATCCTTGCAATTCTCGACAGGGAATCGGCGCTCGGGCAGAATGTTGGCCAGTGCAATTACGCGACGGCGATGAGCCCGTCCAATCAGCCGCTCTTCTTGGCGATCGTCCAGTCGCTCAATCTTGATCCGAACGAAATGATGGTCTCATGTCCGAATGCCGACGGTGTGTACGGCGGCGCGATGGGACCGGCGCAGTTCGAGCCGTCGACGTGGGATCTGTATTCATCGGCGGTCGCGCAAATTACGAAGGATAATCCGCCGTCGCCATGGAACGATTCTGATGCGTTCGTCGCGACCGCGTTATATTTAAAGGATGGCATGACGGGATGCCAGACGGCGTACAGCGCGCTGCTCAGTCAGGAGCGTTGCACGGCGGCGAAGTATTATGCCGGCGGGCGGTGGCAGAATTATCTGTGGACGTATGGCGAAGCAGTCGTCGAACGCGCGCAGAACTTTGCGGCCGATATTCAAACGATCACGAACGGAAGCAGCAGCTAATATATGAAAGGCCCCAAAAAAATCATCCTCAAAAACGGATTGCGGATCATGCTAGTTCCCCAACCGGAGAACCTCGCCGCAACGGTGCTTATTTTGGTGAAGGCGGGATCGGAATATGAAACAAAGAGGCAGAACGGCGTATCGCATTTTTTGGAGCATCTGATGTTCAAGGGAACGACCGACCGGCCCGAACCGGGGATGATCGCCCACGAGCTCACGGCGCTCGGCGCGCAGTTCAACGCTTTTACCGGCGAGGAGTATACCGGCTATTACGCGAAGGCGCAGGCGGAAAAATTGCCGAAGATTTTGGAGATCGTCTCTGATCTTTATCTCAATCCGCTGTTTGATGAGGCGGAAATCGAGAAGGAACGTGGGGTTATCATCCAGGAGATCAATATGTACGAGGACGACCTTCCATCCCGCGTGCAGAGAGATTTCAGCAGATTGGTCTACGGCGATCAGCCGGCGGGATGGGACGTGAGCGGGGAGAAGCCGATCATCAAAAGATTGTCGCGTGCAGATTTCGCGGCGTATCGCGGCGAGCGTTACGTGATGCCGGGAACGGTCGTCGTCGTTGCAGGAAAGTTCGGCGCGGCGGCCACGCTTGCGCAGATCAAAAGATATTTCGGCGCGCTCCCGCGCCGTACCGCACCCGCAAAAAAGAAGACCGTGGAACGCCAGTCGGCGCCCAGGATAACGTTGCACTTTAAAGAATCCGATCAGGCGCACCTGGTGCTGGGCTTTCGCGCGTTCGATATGTTCGACGAGCGGCGCTATGCATTGCGCGTTCTGGCCGATCTTCTCGGCGGCGGAATGAGCTCGCGGCTTTTCGTGCGCATCCGGGAAAAAATGGGCGCCGCGTATTATATCGGTGCGGGCACCGACCTTTCGCTCGACCACGGATTGCTCTCCATTTCCGCAGGTGTCGACCGAAAACAACTCGAAGCGGTCATCGCTGCCATTCTCGAAGAATGCAAAATTATTCGGGATAGTGCAGTGCCGGAAAAAGAACTCCAAAAAGCCAAGGACCACATGATTGGCGGCTTGATCCTTGGGCTCGAGACGTCCGACGACCTTGCAAGTTTTTATGGCGGTCAGGAAGTGCTGACGGGAGCGGTTCTGTCGCCGGCGGTGTTAGCGGACAAGATAAAAAAAGTGACCGCGCGCGACGTGACTCGCGTGGCGAAGGCGATCCTCAAAAATAAAGGGCTCAACCTTGCCGTCGTCGGTCCCTATAAAAACCAAGCGCCGTTCAAAAAGATTTTGCGGTTGCGCGACAGCGGCAAATAATAGTAGGCTATGGGAATGGATTCGCACGACGAATTTTATATCACAACCCCCATCTATTATGTGAACGACAAGCCGCACATCGGCCATGCGTATTCGACGATCGTCGCCGATACGCTCGCGCGGTGGCGTGAAGCGCGCGGCGAACATGTGGTGTTTTCCACCGGCGTGGATGAAAACTCACAGAAAACCGTCGACGCGGCAAAGAAGAACGGCGAGGAGATTCATGCGTATGTTGATCGTCTTGCGGATGTGTGGAGCTCAACGTGGCAAAAGCTTGGTATCTCGAATACGGATTTTATCCGCACCACGGAAGAGCGGCATATTGAAGTGGTAAAGGATATATGGGGCCGTATGGAAGCCGCCGGCGACATCTATAAAGGGCAATACGAAGGATTGTATTGCAAGGGCCACGAGGCATTCATGAAGGAAGACGAATTGACTCCGGACGGGCTTTGCCCGGAGCATAAGGTCGCGCCGGAGCTCGTCACCGAAGAGAATTACTTTTTCAAACTATCGAATTACCAGCAGCGCCTGCTTGAATTCTATGATGCGCATGGCGAGTTTGTGGCGCCGGCGCACCGGTTCAACGAAGTGCGCGCGTTCGTGGAGCAGGGCCTTGAGGATGTCAGTTTCTCACGGGAAAAAAAGGAATGGGGGATACCGGTGCCGAACGATCCCAATCAGGTCATCTATGTGTGGGCCGACGCGCTCGTGAATTATATTTCCGTCGTCGGCGTGGAGGGATGGGAAGAGCATCCGGCGGATGTGCATGCGGTGGGCAAGGACATCTTGCGTTTCCACGCGGTGATCTGGCCAGCGATGCTCATGTCCGCAGGGTTGCCATTGCCGGGTCAGGTGATCGCGAACGGATTCTTCACCATCAATGGTACGAAGATATCCAAATCGCTCGGCAATGCGATTGATCCGCTCGACCTCACTGCGCGCTACGGGAACGACGGCCTGCGTTATTTCTTGCTCCGCGAAATATCGTACGGCGAAGACGGCGATTTTTCTGAGGAGAAGATGAAGGAACGCTATAATGCCGACCTGGCGAACGGCCTTGGCAATTTTGCCGCGCGGGTGCTGACGTTGGCGGAAAAGGAGGCGCTGACCGAAGGCGTGCTCGACGGGGATTTCGATATAACGATCGAGACGATGAAGCGATTGGTTTACGCGAAATTAAAAGAATATAAGTTTCCCGAGGCGCTTGCCGCGATATGGGCCGCGATCTCATTCGGCGATCGCTATGTGAATGAACGGAAAGTGTGGGAAATAAAGGATGATGCGCAACGCGCGGCGGCATTGTTCAATCTCGTAT
>DATKHM010000011.1:0-3945 GCA_035510235.1 Minisyncoccota bacterium
GCATAATTTTGATATGTTCGCGGTTCAGCCAATCCAGTTTTTCTTCGTTGAATATTGCGCCAGACTGTTGGACGCGATCGATGTCGAACTCGGCGATAAGTTCTTTACGTGACAGCACTTCTTTGTCCCCCTTCGGATGCCATCCAAGAAATGCTAGAAAGTTGATCATCGCCTCCGGCACATATCCCCGGTCGCGATAGTTCATGAGCGCCACATCGGTAAACCGCTTGGACATTTTGCTCCGGTCGGCATTAAGGATGAGCGGGATGTGCGCATAGATCGGCTCCGCGAATCCGAGTGCGCGTTGCATGAGGATCTGCTTCGGCGTGTTGGAAAGATGATCCTCCGCACGGATGACGTGCGAAATCTTCATCAGTTCATCATCTACGACAACGGCAAAGTTATAGAGTGGCGTATCAAGATCTTTTGCAATGATCATGTCGCCAAAGAGCGCGGCGTCAAAGACGACCTTCCCGCGCACGAGATCTTTAAACTCCACTTTTATTTCCGGAACCTTGAATCGGATCACCTCCGGGCTTTTGCCTTCCGGCGGCGCGGCGATATTCCGGCAATGGCCGCTGTATTTTGGCGGACGTCCCTGTGCGAGCATCGCCTGGCGCTGGGCCTCGATGTCTTCTTTGCTGCAATAGCAATAGTACGCATCGCCGCTCGTGATCAATTGATTCAAATATTTTTTATAGATCTCCGTGCGCTCGCTCTGCCGATACGGACCATACTCACCTTTCTCTCCGCCGAGCTTCAATTGATCACCGGTACCGATCGGCTGTGGGCCTTCATCCCAATCCAAACCGACCCAGGAAAGCCCTTGGAGGAGCTCGTCGTCATATTTTTTTTCCGAACGCTCTTTGTCCGTGTCTTCGATGCGCAAGATGAATGTACCGCCATATTTGCGCGCAAAAAGCCAGTTGAACAATGCCGTACGGACACTTCCAATATGGATCGGTCCCGTCGGGCTGGGCGCAAAGCGCACGCGGATAGATTTTGGTACAGATGCTTCCATATTTCCCTATTTTAACACATTTTTTAGATTTTTCTAGGGAAAAAACCATCCTAAAAAAATCTTGCGGCTATTTGGAACTTATTCTCATAAGCTCGTCGGCGATCTTATCTGCGGCGCCGGGGATGAAGAATGCGCTCGAGGCAGCGCTCATCTTGGCGCGCAGGTCGGCGTCGGAAAGAATATTTTTCAGCTGGCCAAAGAAGATGCCGGGCAGAAGATTCGCCTCTTCGATGACGATCGCGGCGCCCGACTTGGCGAACTCGTAAGCGTCGACGCGTTGGTGGTCATTTGCGGATTCAGTAAGCGGAATAAGGATGGCGGGGAGGCCGAATGCAGCAAGCTCGCATACGGAGCTTCCCGAACGCGTAACGACGACGTCTGCCGCAGTGAGCGCGGTGGCCATGTCGTTCCCAAAATAGCCGACGGCGACATAGCGATATGTTATCGGAGCGTTCGCGAGCGCGACTGAGGAAAGTTTTTGGACTTCCGCAAAATTTGCCGGACCGGTTTGATGGAGCACCGATGTGATGGATATCAATTGCTGGAGATTCGCGAGTACGAACTCGTTGATGCGCATCGCCCCCTGCGAACCGCCAAGAATAAGTGTGAGCGGCTGGGATTTATCAAATCCCATGATTTCCTTTGCTGCCTCCTTTGAGATGCGCTCACCAAGCAGTTCGGTGCGAAGCGGTGCACCGGTGATCATCACCTTATTACGATTGAAATATGCTGCAGCGCGCTCGAAGCTGAGGAACACGCGCGTGGCGAATCGTCCGGAAGTGATATTCGTAAGCCCTGGCTGAGCGTCGGAATCATGAATGGCGACCGGGATGCGATAGAACCATGCGGCAATGACCACGGGCAACGCTCCTGTTCCACCTTTGGAAAAGACAACATCCGGCATCATGACATAAAGCTTAAAGAGCGCTTGGAAAAAACCGACCACAAATTTCGGCGCGTCCAAAAAATTCTGTAGAGAAAAATAGCGGCGCATTTTTCCCGACGCGATCGGATATACCGGTACGCCCCGTTCTGAAAGCAAAGCGCTGTAAGGATCCTTCGGACCGAAATACGCGAACTCCGCCGGAACGTTGAGCGCATCCAGGCGCGCCTGCAATGCCTCGGCAACCGCAAGGAGAGGATAGATATGTCCCCCACTCCCCCCGCCGGTCAACGCTATCCTAAAAACTATTTTTTCAGCCATTCTATTTACCCTTTAATTATACCGTGTAACATTCAGCGCCACACCGCTCATGGTGATGAAGACCGCGAGCGCGGTGCCGCCATAGCTGACGAACGGCAGAGGTACGCCGGTGAGCGGAATGATGCCCGAAATCGACGCCATGTTAACGAACGCCTGTAGTGCGATGACGGTACCGAATCCGATCAGGATCAGACGTCCGAACTGGTCGCCGGTTTTTTTTGCCAACCAGAACATTCGGAACGTGACGATGGCAAAGAGCGCGACGAGCGCGCCAGCGCCGACGAAGCCCAGCTCTTCCGCCACGACGGCGAAAATAGAATCGTCGATCGGCGTGGGAAGATAACTATCTTTACTGGCGGACTGTCCGTACCCAACGCCAGTGAGGCCGCCCGACCCGATCGCGATCAAGGACTGGTTGACCTGATAGTTCTGCCCTTGCAGATTTTCTGTGGGATTAAGATATCCTAAGATACGCGCGCGGCGATAAGGCGTTATGACGACAACGAGCGCGATCGCAATAACGGCGATGGCGATAATGCCCAGGATGTATTTCCATGGAGCACCGCTCACAAAATACACCACAAGCCCCGCGCCAAGCAGTATCGCGACCGTGCTCGTCGCAGGCTGGAGCACGAGGAGAGTGGCGATGAGTCCGGAAATGATCGCAAAGGGAAGCAATCCGGATTGAAAGTCGGTATTACGTTTGAACTTCGCATTTGAAAGCCACGCCGCGAGGTACAAGATATAGGTGAATTTCATCAGCTCTGCCGGCTGAAAGCTGAGCGGGCCGAGGCGAAGCCATCTATTGGTGCCGTTCACAAGCGTACCGAGGGGCGTAAAAACCATGATCAACGCCACCATGCTGATGAGCAAAAGGACGAAGGCGATATTTTTGAATTTATAATACGGGACATAATAGCCGATCAAAAATCCGATGATCCCGATCGAAAGCCCGAATTCAAGTTGATGTTCAAGATAGTAATAGCTGTTGTTGAATTGTTGTTTCCCCAAATCGGAAGAAGCGGATGCAAGCATCGCGAGTCCGAAGACCAAAAGGATGCAAAGCGCCGCCATCAGAAAAAAATCAGGATTGCCAGCGCTCGTTCTTCGGGAATTCTTTGCCATAACACTATGCCGATTTTTTGTTGGCGGTCTTTGCCGCAGGATGACGGAGTGTTTTTCCGGAGAATATTCCCTGAAATTCATTTCCCTTTTCTGCCACACGGCCATTCACGATGGTGAACTTCACTTCGTTGCCCCGAAAACATACGAGATCGGCGAAATTTCCTTCTTTTATTTCTCCCCTGCCGCCGATGCCAAACTTTTTTGCGGGATCAGCCGTGATCTTGCGGATCGCGTCCTCGAACGACATCAATTTCTTTTCTTCGATGAGCGACAGGAATGTGGAGAATGTGGCAGTGGTCCGCTCGGACTTGAAATGCTTCTCCCCCAGGCCTCCTTCGATGACACTCGGGGCATTGGAAGCGATGAAGCTCCGCTTTGAGCCGATCGCACGAGCGATCAATGTAGCATTGAGGTTTTTATAAAGCACGCTTCCCTTCAGCTGGAGTGCCTGCATGAGGCGCAGGAGCACGTCGCGGCCGTCATCCACTTCATACATAGCCTTGATTTCTCTTAACGATCTTCCGACAAGAATTTCATTGCCTGGAGCCTGCGCAATGATAAAATTATCCTCGTCGGGCGGGCGAATATCCTTTTT
>DATKHM010000012.1:0-6517 GCA_035510235.1 Minisyncoccota bacterium
CTCCATACATAGCGACATTACCAACACCCACGCGGTGAGGCCGATCGCTGCGAGGCCATGGCCGCCGATCGCGAGCGAGACGATCCCCGGCACCACGATCAGATAGACGCCGAACACCGGAATGAATGCGGCGATCGCCGTGACCGCGCCCCAGAGTATCGCGCTCGGCAATCCAAAAATAAAAAATCCTATCCCGACGAGAAGGCCGTACAGCACGGACACGAGGAGCGACCCGCGGATGACGGAGCTTGCCATCGCGTGGAGCCGGTCAAAAATCTCTTCCGTATGCTCAGCGGGTAACGGACTCCAGTGCGCGAGCTCCGCGCGCAACGCAGGGCCATCCTTCAAAAAATAATAGAGCGCGAAGAACGAGAGGAAGAACGTTCCGACGACGCCGAGCACGCCGGAGAAGATCGGACCGAGATTGCCGATCACGATACCAAGCGCCTGCTGGACATACAGGCTAAAGTTGATGTTAAGCGCGGGAAAAAATTGCTGGAGCTCCGCCCGAAACCAATTGATCACTGGCACGCCGCTCCCGGAAGCAAGATGGCCGTATAATCCCTGCGCCTCGAGGAATATCTGCAGCCCGAAGAACATAAGCGGCAAAAGAATGAGCGCGATGGCGAGGATGACGATCAGGGCCGCTGCCAAGCTGTCTTTCCCGCCAAACCACCCGCGGAGTTTTGTGTACCACGGCTGGAAGAGCACCGCAAAGCTCACGCCAAGTACGATCACATTCAACTCCGGAAGAAAGATCAGCGCCACGAGCACCGCCGTAAGAACGATGACTCCGATAAAAAATTGCGATTCAGAACGCTGGCTCAGCATGATTATATTGTATCACGACAGGTTGCAATTTTTATGGCGCGGGATTATGGTAAGGGCTGCAAGACACACTCCCAACACAGCACCCACAAGGAGCTTTTATGGAATTGGAATTCGAATTTACCAAGATCCCCGGCAACGGATATGTCAAAAGGCTCTTCAGTAAGCTCACCCTGCCACCGAACAGCCAGGTCAGCAGCTTCGAGTGGAACAACGGAGAAAGCCCTTGGCACGACCACAGCGTCGACGAAATCACCCTCGTACACAAAGGAAAACTCAAGCAGACGTGCCTCGTTGATGGAAAACCTGTCGTGACAATCCACGAGGAAGGCACCTACTTCCGGGTTCCTGCCGGCACCGTGCACAAGGTCCAAGCCATCGGAGAGGCAACCACCGTCAACATCTGCTTGGGCCCCCTTCAGATGAAGACTTTCCAGGAAGAAGATCTACTTGAAGCAACTTCGACGGTATAAGGGAATAAGACCCCTCCACAACCATCGCCCCCGCCGCACTTCGGCCGGGGCGATTTTTTCTCCTTCTTTTACCACAAGCTAAAACAAAAACACCCCCTCATTAATGAGAGGGTGTTTTTGTTTTGGTGCTATGCGCGGCTGACGTTCGTCGCGGCCGGGCCTTTTTCGCCTTCGGTGACTTCGAAAGTGACGACATCGCCAACCTTGAGATCATCAAATGCTACACCATTCAACTCCTTGGAGTGGAAGAAAAGGTCTTTCGCTTCGCCATCGCGCGCGATAAAACCGAATCCACGGTCCGTAAGGGTCTTGATAGTTCCTTGCATGATTGTAATTTGTATTGTTGCTTCTTCAGAAGTTCGACGACGTTTCTTTATTGCCTGCTAATAGTACTCCAGATGGGAAAATTTGTCAAGCTCGCGTTGCTGTTCGGAAACCAGTCGCACAACATCATTTTTATGACTCACCTGCGCAGGCGATCCTTGAAGCGTTGCGATTGCACCGCGGACTTCGGCCTAACGGAAAGAAAATGCTTGAAAGAATCTTGATATTAGAACCTAAAAAGATTCTTAAAGAAGTCCACTATCTTTTGCCAAAATGTTAACGGCGCCGGAGCATTCGAGTTTCCCTGTGCCTGGGCAGACGATGACGAGATTGTTGTCGTCGTCGTGGCAGTTGTTGTGATGCTAACAACGGTCGAAGTCGGAGTTTTAGCTGTCGTTGATGTGAGAGTAGGCACAGTGACAGAAACAATACCCACGCCGCCTCCACCACCCATAGCAATCGCCGGGGGGCCGAACACCGGTCCGGTCATCGCTTCTTGAAGCGCTGCAGGAATCTTGATATCGCTCTTGAGGCCAATAAACTGCTGCGACGCCTGTTGATCATAAAAATAATCCAGCTGAGCATGGAACGCCGCTTCAAGTTGGGACGCCGTTCCCGTTACATCGATCGAGCCGCGACTAGTGGCAACATCCGATACCGTAAGCCCGTAACTTTGTAACCACGCAGTGATCGTTTGAATATCTTGCGTAGAAATGCCAAACATTGTTCCGTACTCTTGCGGCGTGAGCCACTGATGATAATACGGAGACGAAGGATCCTGTAGTTCCGCATTATACTGGTCTGCCGTCACTGGCGGGTTGGGATAGAGCTTCAAAGCAATGATCACCGTGCCCAAGTTGGTACCTCCGGGGACAGAGCCTTGATCCGTCACTCCGCCAGCCAATGGCTGAGCGGTCCCGGTTACCGTTACCAAATCGTTATTATTTATCGGGCCGATGATAAGCGGCGGATTATCAGCAAGCGCCGACTGGACGATAAAGATGGCTCCGATGATTACTGAAATTGTTGCCACTTTTGAAAAAATGATGTGCTTCATATGACTAAATTATAGCACTATTGGAGACCTAATTCAATAATTGTGCAACATCCTTTTTACGACATACCTCTGCAGGTTAAAAAGTAGGATTTGTGAAATATTCGCGAGGACAAAAGACGGAAAGTCGGCTAAGATACATACATGGCTAAACTTGGCAAAAAGACCAAGGAACTTTTAAAGATTGCCGGCCCCGGGATCATCACGGGTGCCGCGGACGATGATCCATCAGGGATCGCTACGTATACGCAGACGGGGGCACAGTTCGGTTACGGGCAATTATGGACGGCGTTTTTCGTGTTGCCCCTCCTGGTGGCGGTCCAGGAAGCGTGTGCGAGAATCGGCGCCGTGACGGGAAAAGGCATCGCTGCGGTAGTCAAAGAGCGGTACAGCAAGAAAGTGCTTTATGGAACGGTCATATTGGTTCTTATTGCAAACACCATCAATCTGGGAGCTGATCTGGGAGCGATGGGCGCCGCCGCGCAACTCATCGTCCCTATAAATTTTGTAGTGCTTGTTCTTTTCTTTACTGCCCTCATCCTTGTTTTGGAGATATTCACCTCGTACAAAGTATACGCGAGGATCTTGAAATGGCTTTGTGTCACGCTTTTTGCTTACATCATTACCGTATTTCTCGTTCATGAGCCATGGGCAACGATCCTCAGAGCGACATTTATCCCGCACATCGAGTTCAGCCCCGCATTTTTCTTTATTATCACCGGCGTCATCGGTACGACGATCTCGCCATATATGTTCTTTTGGGAAGCATCTGAAGAAGTTGAAGAGGAGCGGAGTAAGGGCTTGATTCATGACGGAAAACCAACGGTTACCAAGCCGTTCATGAAACGGTTGCGGCTCGACAATTTCTTCGGCATGCTGTCATCGCAGATCACGACATGGTGTGTCATCGTAGTTGCCGCGACGGTACTGAACCACAACGGCCTGACCAACGTCACGAGCGCTGCGCAAGCGGCTCAGGCGCTCGAGCCGCTGGTGCATACCTTCCCGCATGCGGGGTTCCTCGCTGAATTGGTCTTCGCCGTCGGGATCATCGGATTAGGATTGCTCGCGGTACCTGTCTTCTCGGCATCGGCATCATACGCACTTTCCGAGGCGCTCAACTGGAAAGAAGGCCTTAATATAAAACTGAAGCGTGCGCACGGGTTCTATGGCGTGATCACGATTGCGACGCTTATCGGACTCATGATCAACTTCATCGGCATTAATCCCATTCAAGCGCTTGTTGTGACCGCGGTAATCAACGGCGTCATCGCGGTACCGTTGATTTTTCTTATCGCACGAATTGCAAATAACAAAGAGATCATGGGTGAGCACAAAAGCGGTATTCTTTCGAACATCTTCGTGTGGGCAACCTTCATTCTTATGGCCGCCGCCGCGGTCGCGATGTTCGCGACGCTGTAGGTTGACGAATCTTCAAATAAGCCATATATTTATCTCTTGCAGTAATCAGCACCTCGAAAAAAGGAGACTTGTGTAATGCAGAAGATTCACGATATCCCCCGCGAGCCTGTCACTCACGACAAGCTCATTATCCTGTTCAGGAAGCAGAAAGAGACGTTTGGCACTCCCGAAGGAAACGCGGCCCGAAACAAGCTCGAAAAAGTGTTCGCTCGGGCCATCAAAGAAGCCAGCGAAATGGGAGTGTTGGCGGTTGACATGCTGGAGTCGCTCGGAGACCTGCACGATCCGAATTCGGGCGAGCGGATCTGCCCGACAGGACTCAATAAAAAACTGAGGCTCACGACGGAACAAGCCTCGAGAACGGAGGCAAACAAGGTAAGAAGATTCCAGGCGTTACCGCAACGCCAACCTGCCCGGGTGGAAGCCAAGGCCACCAAAGCCACAGCGGAGAGTGAAGGAAGAATGCCTCCGTCATTGTCTCTGATATGGGCAGCAACTGAGTGATCACGCATGGTGATCCCAACGACCAGGACCAAGGAGAGCATGCTTTCCTTGGTCCATTTTTTTATAACCCTGATTCTTAAACCTGATAGATAGCGTGAACTTCGACGGGCAGGTCTTTCAATTTTTCCACAATTCCGGGAATCTCCGGCGAAACGAAACCCCATTGCTTTACAAAGTCGGAAGCTTTTTTATAATCAGCCTCCATTTGTATTTTAAGGAACTCCTCGCTCAGACTTACCATTCCCGCGAGCGCCTTTTCCGGATCGATATCAAAAAAGCCTTCGCGTTCGTCGTAACTGACCCCACCGTGATGCTTCAGCCAGTTGTATTCAATGAGCGATCCCGCGGAATGCGCTTCCGTATAACTGGCGCGCCATCCCTGCACGAAGGTAACGATCTCGGTCACAATAGAGCCGGCGAGTTCATCGGCGGTGATAAGGCCTTTTCTGTAAAAGTGATCAAGCAGCGAAGTGCCCAGCATGTCGGCTTTTGCCTCTTCGAGCATGGAGTGGAGGTCTTTTAACAAGACCTCGAAGCTTACTTCCCTTCCGTCCACCTCCCTGGTCCCGGGGCCGATGCCGTGCGCAAGTTCATGTCCCAACACAAAGAGCAGCCGGTTGCGGAACTGATAATGCTTTAGCGCGTCAGGCCTCAAAACCCGTTCCGCAACCGGCTGTCCCAGTATCGAGAACTTTGCCTCCATCATGGTTCTCGAAAAAACTTTCTTCGAGCCTTTGATCTCATGGATCTTCCTGTCATTGGGCAGATTGTAGGCAACAAATTGCCTGCCGAACGCCGCCTCTCCTCCGCGATAGACGTCGCGGACGACCTCCATCGGTGTTGCCATGCCTTTTGCTTTATATCCCAAGCGCTTCGCAAGCTGGACATCGAACTCCGGAATGGCCGCCGAGAATTTTTGGATCTCCGCGGTTGCGTCCTTGTCGGGCAACGCGATGAATGCCTCGAAGGTCGCCTTGATGCCGAACAAGCCGTCCGCATACACTTCGTAAGGCCCGATCGTCACCTCGAACGGATTGCCATTCGTGTCGATCCAGGCGATATCGCTCTCCCAATAATTATTTGAAAGAAGTGCGTCCGCGCGAAGCTGGAGGAATTTTTTTAGATTGCTTTCCGGCAGGAGTGCGGCGGCGGCATTTAACTCCCCCGCCGCTTCCACGAGAAAATTCTTGTGAGCCTCGCTGTACGGAATTGCGGCAAGCGCGCCATCCGCTTTTTTTATGACGGTATAGTGGCTCTCAAAACTTTCGCGTGCGTTGGGATTTTTTGCAAGCCAACTATTCCACTCCTCTTCAGTAAGGTCATTAACAACATTCCCTCCGTGTCCTTTCTTCCCTTAGTCATACCCAGAGGACTTTTATTCTATCGATTTTCCCGAGTACGGCCGTTCTGCGCAGAAAGGAGGAACGTATGTTGCAGAGCATCAGTAAGCACCTGAATGATAGCCAAGTCGACTACCGCGGACACATGCTTTTCGCATTGAAAGCTGGCTGCTGGCTGTTGTATGCGGGCGTGGCCAGTATAATCCACGGGCTAGTGCCATTCCTATTCCCGGCGACCGCCGCGAAGATCGTAATTCGGCTGTATCACGAGCGCCTCAAGAATCACCCAAATCCCGAATACCAACAGGCTCTTCTGCCTAATACCCCCAACAAATAAAGTTAATCATCACGGCGTGTCCAAGACGCAATCTTGGGCCCGCCGTTTTCTTTTTATAATGTTTTTCCGAATCAAGTTCGGGAGAACCGCAATCAACCGTAACAAACCGCAATTAAGGGCGCGTGTCGCCGATTACGGCAGCGGCGGAAATAGCTGGCCCAGCTTAGCATTTTAAGGGCTAACCGTAACCGCAACCCTAAGCGCAATTACGGTTGGGAAAAATGACTTAAATATC
>DATKHM010000013.1:0-11282 GCA_035510235.1 Minisyncoccota bacterium
CTCGTGAAAAATATTTCGCTCCGCGTCGTTGGCGTGCTTGCCGAAAAAGGCACCGGCGCGTTTGGCATTGATCAGGATGATATCGTACTCGTTCCGATCACCGTCGCGCAACAGCAAATGCTCGGCATCAATTATTTCAGCGATATCGAGGTCGAAGCGAATAATAATTATACGATCGCCTTCACTCAGTCGCGCGTGGAATCCATCCTGGAGCAGGATCACGGCATCACCAACCAAAACCAGGACGACTTTACGATCGAGACCCAGCAGGATGTGCTTTCGCTCCTTGGCAACATCACTTCCATCTTGACGCTCTTTCTCGCCGCCATCGCTTCCATCTCGCTCGTCGTCGGCGGGATCGGCATCATGAATATCATGCTTGTTTCCGTTATTGAACGCACGAAGGAGATCGGCCTGCGCAAATCCGTGGGTGCAACCAATAACGATATCCTTCAGCAATTTCTCGTGGAATCCGTCATGCTTACGTTCATCGGCGGGGTGATCGGTATCGCGCTCGGCGGCTTTGTGGTGGGCGCCGTCTGGCTTGTGATCACCAAAGTATTCGCCGTCGCATGGACGTTCGCATTTCCCGTGTCGGCCGTCGTGATTGCCGTCATCGTTTCGAGCGTCACCGGTATTGCATTCGGCATTTATCCCGCAAGCCAGGCGGCGCGAAAGAGCCCGATCGAGGCGCTTCGCTACGAGTAAGGTACATCCTTTTGAAACCTGTGAGAAGACTCAACGGTTTCAAAAGGATGTACCTTACTCGTATTCTCGCTTTGTGGTAAAAAAGAGAAGAAAAAAATCCCGCTAGATAGCGGAATTTTTTTCTTGAGCATCTTTATACCTATGCCCTCTTTTTTGCTTTCGCTTTGTGAGCCGGCTTCTTTTTGCTCATCGCTTTCTTCGGCCCATGTGACTTCGCCATTTTCTTGGCTTCGGCCTGGATTTTTTTCCATTCAGCCTTCAATTCCTTTGCGGCTTTCATCATATCTCCCGCGGTAAGGTGCTCAAGCGAGCCATGGTGCTTGACCGCTTCCTCCACGAGGCGGTGATATTCTTTTTCGCCGAGTTTTTTTGCGACCTTCGCTTTTTTTACCACTTCCTTCCGGGCTTCCATCGCCCACTTCTTTGCTTTCGTCTTGGTCTTCTTGTCGGAAAGCAAATACGCTCCGGCTGCGGCAGCAATCGTAGCTGCGGTGATCGCGCCGCCAATCTCCCACGCCCTGGCGGCATGGTTCGCCCTCTTAGTAGCCTTCTTCTTTTTTGCCATAATAATTAATAGATTTAAATTTATTTTATTTTCGTCCCTTTCTTCGACCTTGGTATTGCTTTTTTAAATAGATTTCGCAAGAACATCAGGAAACGTTCGACGCGGAATCCTTCTTTCTGAACATCGCTCCGCAACGTTTTGATGTCTTCACGGAATAATATCGTCTCTTCTTTCACTTGCTGTGTCACCTCCTTGATGTCGCTCAACACCTTCGCTAAATAAATGAGCGCGACGGTGAGTGCAATCCCGACGAGAACGACGATAATAGTCGTCACGAAAAAGAAGATGTCTGCATGGATCAAAGTGTCCATACTATTAGTATATCATATGGAGCAGGGGCGGTTAGGCTCCATTCAATCGGCCGAGCGCTTTTTGCTTGTCTGCGGGCGATAATCTGGTTTTCCGAACCGCGGCGCCGAGCATCATGATCGTCTCGTCGTAGGTCTTCCGGTCTACCGGATATGGCGTCGCGTCCTTTCCACCATGGGCAAAGCTGTAGCGTGCGGGATCTTCGTACGATGGTGACGCACCGTAGATGACCTCTCCGACGAGCGCGAGCGCCCGGACGGTCTTTGCGCCGACCCCTTCGATGGCAACGAGCTGTTCATAGTTTTCCGGCTTTTGATCGGTCACTCTTGCAAGAATTTTTTCCAGATATTTACTCTTGGAAAAATCTTCGAATACGACGGGGTGATGGCTGAATTCGACGGATTCGAGATTGAGCAGTGTGAGCTGCTGGCTATTCCTCCCATCGCCGCCGATTTGTATCTTTGCCATCTGCGAAAGCCGCGATGAATATTTGCGCAGGAGCGTGATGTCTTTCATGAGCGTCGCATAGCCGGCTTGCGTGAGCTCGGTCGAAATCTCACGGGTCTTGTCACTTTTTGCGGCTGATAGGTCGAGAACGCTTTTAAGCGTGACCGGCGACGAGATTCCTGAATGCGGCTCAGACACAAGATCATTCACGTTCTCCGAATACCAATGGTAACGCCGCGCCGATCCTTTCTCCGCGTTCATCCCCTGCTGAACGACCGCCCACGCGCCACCGCGGGAGAAGAAAAATGTGTGATGATACAACTGGAATCCATCCTGCACGAGCGCACTATCCACCTTTGCGCTCATTTTAGAGTTATAAATAAGGTTGTCGGCCTGTGCGACCGGCAGTGACAGCCGTTCGCCCCATGCCCGGATCTCATCCGGCGTTTTCCGCGACGTCTTCCCTTTTCCTCCTGCGATCACAATGCCAAAGTCTGCTTCGTGGCCGCGGATGGCTTCCTTCAGCGCCGCGGTCAAGATCGTCGTCAACCCCGATGCATTCCAGTCGAACGCGAGCACCGTGCCGAGCGATTGGAACCATACCGGATCCGCGATGCGTTTTATAAATTCCTCCGGGCCATATTCGGCGACGAGCACATACATCATCTCCCGACCGAGCTTTACCATGCGCTCAAAAAGCCACGGAGGGCAGTGGCCGCTATCGAGCCCGAAGGATGCTATGCCACGCTGGATCATAGCATCATTATAACGCCTTTTTTGGAGATTTATTTCGTGGCCATCGGCTTCAATTCCATTTCATCCAAGCGGAATCAAAGCAACCCGTGAATATCCCGCACGGTCAGCACGACCATGAGCGTAAGCAGAAGCGCAAAGCCAACACCGTTCACCGTCGCCTCTACTTTATAGGATAGTGCCGAGCCTTTTATTTTTTCAATGAGCACCATAAGAAATCGCCCGCCGTCGAGCGCCGGAAACGGAATGCAGTTGACGATCATAAGGTTGATGGAAATGATCCCGAGGAATTGCAAAAGGTAAGCGAGGCCGATCTTGCCGGTCTCTTCCGCGATGCCGAAGATGCCAACCGGACCGACGACATCGGCGGGAATGGAGGCATGGACGAAGATTTGTTTAAGCAAGTCATAAAATGCCTGGAGCGTAAGCCATGATATGATCGCGGCATCCTCAAGGCCATCCCAGAGCGCCTTGAATGGATTTTCCCGCGCCGCGCCGCCATCTTCCAGCGCCACACCAAGCGCGCCCTGATTCGCCGGCGCATTCACGCGCGGCGTCATCATAAAGCTGATAGTCTTATCATCCCGGATGATGGTGACGGTGATAGGTTGGCCTTTATTTGCGTCGACATAGTTAATAAAACTTTGCGAGTCGGCATAGCCTTTGATGACATCCCCTGCCTGAAGGCCGGCGGCGGCCGCAGGCGATCCCGCCTCGGTTGCGGAGATCACAAGTGTCTGCGGAACGCCGATCATGAACACGGCGGCGATGAGTAGCCAGCCAAGAATAAAATTCATGAACACGCCGGCGAGCACGATTGCGCTTTTTTTCCACGCCGGTTGGTTATAGAAGAGGCGTGCCTTATCCGAGTTCGTCATTGTGAGCTGGGTCGCACCGGTCCCTGGCGAGCCTTCTTCCGGGCTTATGCCTTCAAATTCCCCCCGTTCGCCCGAAATACGTACGAATCCTCCGAAAGGCAGCCAATTGATGCTGTACTCCGTATCGCCGAATTTCTTTGCGACGATGCGCGGTGGGAAGCCAATGCCGAACTCATCCACTTTCAGGCCGAACATCTTTGCGACGAAAAAATGTCCGGCTTCATGGCCGAGAATCAGGAATGACAATCCGATGATGACGAGGATGATAATTAACATACGGAGTCTTTATATTTTATTCCCCTAATTCCGCCAATTTCCCCTCCACCATCGATTCCACTTCCCCGTTTGCTTTATCGGTCACTTTTTGAATTTTCTCTTTTTCCTTAAATGCGTCGTCCTCGGTTATCTCTTTTTTATTTTCAGAATCTTTGAGCCGCTTGACCGCGTCTTCGCGCCGCGCGCGGATCTGGATGCGCGTCGCTTCGGAGATTTTTTTGACGAGCTTCGACATCTCATCGCGCCGTTCGTCGCCGAGCGGTGAAAGGGTCGCGCGGATGGTATTGCCGTCGTTGTTGGTGGAAAGCCCGAGATGCGCATCATCGATCGCTTTCATGATCGCGGCGACCGCACCCGGATCCCAGACGGTGATTTGGATAGTGCGCGGAGGCAACACATTGAGCGAGCCGAGTTCGCGGATACTTAGCTGCTGATCATAGAGACTGAGCCGTATGTCCTGGATCATGTCCGGTGACGGACGGTTGCCGCGGATCTGGCCAAAGTCCTGTTTTAATTTTGCCGTCACGCCGCCAAGTGCGGTTTCCAGATCTTTGGTTATTTGTTCGGAGATGGTCATGGTCCGGGTAGGTTTTTTTAATGATTATTTCATAAGTGCCTCAAGCTGAAGCCGCGGGTTGAGGCCGAAGTTGTTTACGCCTTCATAAAGTTTTAATGTTTTGTGCCAGAACTCAGATTTTGCTTTCGATGGCGTTTCCCACGCCAGAGTCATTATAACCGCATCCAGGAAAATGCGTAAGCTAAAATCATCGGGCTCGATAAGTTTCTTTATAAAGTCCCGGCGACCGGCCGGGGCAGTTTTAAGGAATGCCTCGGCGAGCTCCAGATTTTTCTGGAAAGCGGCGTCGTGTAGCATCCGCCACGCGATGCCGGGTTTTCCGAGCGATCGCTTTGCAAGAGATTGCGCTTTAGGCTTTGTAACGCCTTCAGTGCTTATAAGCCATCGCTCGATGGCACTTTGCGCCACCGCGCCGAAATATATCTTTGGCAGGCGGGAAGCGATCGTCGGCAAAATGCTTTCGATATCTGAAGTGATAAGAATCAGCAATGACGATACCGGCGGTTCTTCGGTGATCTTAAGCAACGCGTTCTGTGCCTCGGTCGTAAGCAACTCGGCGTTGTCGATGATGAGCGTGCGTCGCGCGCTCGTGTTCGGCTTCTGCCATAGAAACGTCTTCACTTCGCGCGCCGCGTCGATGCCGATCGAATCGCCGCTCGCGTCCGGGTCGAGCATCTTCATGAACGCGATGTCGATGATCTTTATATCCTGCAAGACCTCCTCATGGCCGGCTTCGGTGCCAGCCGCTTCAAATAGCCCCTTTTCTAAATAATGCCCCAGTGCTGCCGCAACGGTTCGCTTACCCACCATTGAGGGGCCGACGAAAATATATCCATGGCCGAGAACGCCCCGCTGGTTCAGGTCCTTTAGGTCAGCGATGATCGCTTCATGTCCTATGATCGGCATCGAGTATGACGATAGATAACTTAGCGCTTGTTGAGCAATGTCCTCTTGTACGTATCCAAATGGCTCAAGATAAGTCCGGTACCCTTGGCAACGCAAAACAGCGGGTCCTCAGCCACATACGCCTGCACGCCCAAGAATCTTTCGAAGAATTCCGGGAGGTGATGGAGCTGAACACTGCCGCCGGAGAGAATGATCCCCTTTTCCATAATATCGGCTACAAGTTCGGGCGGCGTCACGTTAAAAACATTTTGCACCGACGAGGCGATCTCGATAAGCAACGGATTCAATGCTTCCGCGATCTCGTTCGAGTTGATGACGACATCTTTTGGAAGGCCGGTCACGAGGTCGCGCCCGCGCACTTGGTATTCCATCTTTTCTTTCGTCGGCATGGCCGAGCCGATCTCAATCTTGACCTGCTCCGCGGTTTGCTCACCGATCGCAAGCACGTATTTCTTCTTTATATAATCCATGATCGCCTGGTCGAATTTATTCCCGGCGATGCGCAGACTGTTCCATGAAACGATATTGCCGAGCGCGATCACCGCCTGCTCGGATGTGCCGCCGCCGATGTTGATGATCATGTTGCCGCTGCGCGCGTTGATCGGAATCCCAGCGCCGAGCGCGGCGAGGATCGGCTCACGGACGATGAACGCGTTTCCCGCGCCTGCTTCGCGCGCGGCGTTCATCACTGCGCGGCGTTCGGTCTGCGTGATGCCCGCGGGAACGGAAATGACCACGTCCGGTTTGAGCACATTGAACCAGCCCGACGCTTTTGAAATAAAGTACGTGAGCATCGCCTTCGTAATGTAGTAATCCGCGATCACGCCGTCTTTCAACGGCCGGTACGCAACGATCTCGTCCGGGGTGCGGCCGATCATCTCCTTGGCCTCCGCGCCGACCGCAAGGACCGTGTTATCGGGCCGCGTAAGCGCCACGATCGTGGGCTCGTTTATGATAAATCCCTTTCCCGGCACAAAAACAACGGTGTTAGCCGTGCCAAGGTCGATGCCGATTTTCTTGCCAAACATAGGAATATTGTATGCGAAAAAAGCCTTCGGCACAAGCCGCTCGCGGCGGACCGAACATAAAAAATATTTCCCTCATCTTATTTTTAAGATATAATGAACAGGATATGAGCGGCAACGGCATGAATGGCACCAGGCGTTACCTAAGGTACGCAATCATAATTCTCGCGATCCTTCTAATCATTTTGGGCATCCTTCTTGTAAGAGAGTATTTGACCTTGCGCCGGGAGCAGATCATAAACGCGCGCGAACTCCAACTGTCGGCCATCCTAAAAAGCCACGGCCCGTTGACCGCGGATGATGTGGCGGTCATCCAGCCATGGATGACGTTCAGCTATATCAATACGCTTTTTAAGATTTCCCCGGATTATCTAAAAACCAATCTATCGATCTCGGATCTCTCGTACCCTCAGCTTTCCCTCTCCGAATACGCAAACTATGAGAACGTGGACGTTATCACCGTGATGAACCAAGTTGAGGATTCGCTTTATAACTATTTGACGGCCACGAGCACCCAATAAATAGGATGGATGCCTTACTGACACCCATTCTTTCATATGTGCTGCTCTATAAATACATCGCGATTTTTTTTGTGGTATATACCGGCGCGGTCATCGTTCCCTGGCCCGCGAACGCGATGCTCCTTGCCGTGGGCGCGTTCGCGAGTCAGGGATTCATCAGTTTTTGGATATCCCTCGCGGTCGCGGTCATCGCGAACTGTCTCGGTGACTACACCGGTTATTGGGTTGCGCGGAGATTCGGCGCACGGTTCATCCACAAATTTAAGATCGATAAGGTCCGTTTTTTTATTCGCCTCAAGGAAGAATTGGTCACGGATGCCGGGGTGACGCTATTCATCACGCGCTTCGCGGGGTCGCTGAGCTCGATCACCAATTTCCTCGCTGGATTTGTGGAGGTACCGTTCATGACGTTCGTATGGCCAGATCTCTTGGGAAACTTCATCGAACCCGGCGTAGCGCTCACGCTCGGGTATATCGTGGGAAATTATTGGAGTGATTTTTCCAATTTCTTAAGCCTCCTTGCCGCCCTTGTTGCGGCAGCCGCGCTGCTTTTTATCCTTACAAGAATTTATCGAAGGATGATGAGGAAATATGCCATGTAAGCCTTATTCACAATGCCATCGCAGAACTGCGCGCAATTTCTCATTGCGAAGATACAATCCCATCCATAATAATACCGCTACAGATACCGGGAAGAGAACAAATCCAAAAAGCGCGTTGCCGGCGCGTACATTATAGTCGACCGCTCCGCCAAGATATCCGGTAAGCAATATGGCCCCGAGGACCGACGTGCGGGGAATGATGTAGAGCGCGACGCAGATGAGTTCAATGATGGCGAGCGGCACGATGACGTTCAATGAATATCCTCCCTGCTGAAAAGACTGGATGACAACAGGAGGCCGTAGGATGTGTATGACACCATCAAACACCATGAACGCCGCCGCAAGCACGGACACGACCCTTCCCGTCCAAAGCCATTTTTTACTGCTGAGATCAAGCATGGATGTTCTATCTTATCATCTCATAATTTCAAACTCTCGGCGAACTTGTCAAAAACTGTCGCCATTCCCTTTTTACACAAAAACCGCTATGAGTGCCACCACAATCCCGATTATCAAGGCATAAGCAAAGATTTGTTGTGACTTCCTGCTATCCTTTTTACGAAACTCAGCTTGGGATACAGTGTCGGTTTTTCCAATCGCAGGGCCAAAATTGAAGAGCCCCCTCATGCCGAAGCCGGCGCAAAAATGCATGAATCCCTGAAGAAATCCATTCGCAGAAAAAAATACCGGGATGAATAGGATCAGCCTTAGCTCCGCAGGGAGCCTGAACCAAACGAGTGCCGCCCAGAGGACGATCGTCGCCAAAAGTCCCCACCATCCAAGTCGCTTCCGCAGGCGGATTTCAGCGGGACCGATATTGCACACGCCGGGGATGTATTGGTTCGGGTATTGATGCTGATTTTCAGTTTTTGCCATAGTAGTTATATCTGAGATTATCCAATAAACTTTGCATCTTAGCAAACCAGAGAGTAATGTTCCCTCATCGCCCCCGCTCGCGCGACCATCCTCCCTGGGCAAATAAAAAAACAACTCCTTCGAACTGTCTTCTATTGGATTGTAATGTTTCCACCTCCGGAACAATCAATAGATCCTACTACGGGCTCATATTCATATCCGCGGAAACTCACTCGATATGTACCTGGCGTGACACTGTCTGGAACAGTGAAATCTATTTCGTCATCCGCCCATGTGTTGATATCATCGGGTGGAATTTCATAACCATCTGTATAAGGGTAACCATTTAAAATCACGATCCCGTTGCCATTATCGTCGCACGTTCCAGTGACAGTAAACTGGAAATAATGAGAGTCTGATGGAGCGGGTTGAGGAGATGGAGAAGAATAACTCGAATTCGTTACAGTGGGTGGCGAATAAGAAATTCCATCAATAAAAGGAGTAATCACTTCAGAGGGAGTTGCAAAAGCAATACCGGTAACATTGAAGTCAAAATCCTCGATCGTAAGGATGCTTTCATTGATCCCGACTACATTACCATAGTTATCAACGAGCGGTCCGCCGCTATCCCCCGGATTGATTCTTGCCGAAGTCTGAATGACATCTGTTCCAAGTTGATCAGACGTCCTGCGCGCAGTAACAATTCCTTGATCTACTTCTAACGTCTGATCTTGGTTACATGTTAATGGGTATCCTAATGCCGTAACCGGGGACCCTAGAGGCAAAGAAGAATCACTTGAATTTCCAAATGTCACGATCGACAATCCATTATCAGCAATTTTTAAAAGTGCAAGATCTTCAGTAGTGTTTTCGCTCACGACAGACGCGGTATACATCGTTCCGTTATTTAAATAAACATTGACGTATCCAGCGCCGTTAATAACATGATCATCTGTGAGAATCGTCCCATCACTCTTGACTATCATTCCACTGCCACATCCTAAATCAGTCCTAATAAGGACCACCGAAGGGCTTACGTTGCTTACTATCTGTGCAGCAGAAAGTTCCGTAGATGGATTTTGATTCGAACTCAAAACCGTAGCTGTTTGAACGGCTAATGCATTTTTTAAAACAGATTTTTCCCCATCCGGATTTTGGATGGTTATATCATAAGTACCAGGGCTAAAATTTCCAGGATATTTAACATACATAAGATTAGATACAACGTTTCCGCTTATTTGAAGATTGACCGTTCCGGCCTCAACCACTGTACCGCTCTGAAATCCGGTACCACTAATCGAAATAATATTTTGGTAAGGAGCGACGAGCACGGAAGGATTTATCGAATTTATGTTGAGAGTAGTTGAGGCGTCGCTGACTTGTTCGAAAGTAGACGATTGATTAATAAGGTCCGTGTCGGAACTATTATTAGTGGAATAGAAATGAGCAATAAAAAAACAGCCCAATATAAGGATGAGTACCCCGGCGATCAATGGGGTCTTATTGTAACTTAAAAAACGTTTTGCGATTTGTGCTTTTTTAGTTAAATCGGTAGAGGCATTTTTCTTCAAAGATTTTTCTTCACCGCCGACATTATTTTTAGCAATTGGCTTGCCGCAAGAATGACAAAATTCGCTTCCCTCTTCTAATCGAGCTCCGCAATTATCGCAAAACATTTTAGGTTTAATTATGGACTGGTGGAGTTAAGGAACGCACTCACATTAACCATGAATTCATTACAATTATCAATATAGGCGTTAGGAGAAATCCACGCATTACTGTCGTTAATATTTCCGGCGTTCTCAATTCCGATACTCGCGGCTTGCCAACAATCGTTGGCCGCAGATGCCATATCCTCTCCTGCGGTCACATAGCTTGCGGGCATGTTGGTAAAATTGCCTAAATTGGTAGCATCCGTATATGCGGTTTTATCAACGGCTTCCGCCTGACCAAAAGAGCTAATAGCATCGAGCGCTCCTAATTCTGTACCTTCTTGATAATCTTCATTCCCATCGTTGTAGTCATTAATTCCATCTCCGTTAACTGATGAATAAATAGCTTGTAGCTGATTATAGAAAGACAGATAAACTTGCTGCTGCTCATTGGCTTGAGATTGAGCCGCAGCGGCCGCTGCGGCGACCGCTTGTGCGTTGGCTTCGGCTTGGGCCTGGGCGGCTGCAGCTGCAGTAGCCTCAGCAGCTACCTTATCTTTTGCAGCCGCAGCTGCGGCTGCCTCTGCTTGAGCGGCTTGGGCATCAGCTTGAGCTTTCTCGGCCTGTGCAGCCTGTTCCTGATCGTTTGCTTGTAGCGTCTGATTTTGTAGTTGACCTTCGACTTCTGACTGGACAGAGCTTATCGCACTTATCACCTGGCTGTATTGCGGGTAGTCACTAGGAATAGATTGCAATAATGATTGAGCATCGGCCAATGAACTCGTGCCAAGAGTACTGGAGGTTTCTTCTGAAATTGCTAAATTGTAATTATTTTGATCTTGAATATAGGAACTCTCCTGCTCCTTCATGGTTTCTAATTTCGATTTCTTCGATTGAAAAGTCCATTTCCCTTCGACGGCATTTAATGAGGCCAGGGCATCGACGTAGTCTCCTTTCCCTTCTGATTGTTTTGCACTATTAATTGCCGCGTTGACAGCAAGGTAACCACTTACTTTGGGAGCGGCGTAAGCTGTTCCAGCGGACAGTAACACGAGAACGATTATAACAATCCATACCTTCCGAGAGATCCGGCTTAAAAAAGAAAGTTTTTGGGTATGATGACTAGATTTTTCACCGATCGCTAACTTCGCGCCGCAATGTCTACAAAACGCACTACCCTCTCTATTTTCTTTGCCGCAGTTTGGGCA
>DATKHM010000014.1:0-4938 GCA_035510235.1 Minisyncoccota bacterium
GCGGAGCCCTCCTTCGCGGATTGGATGAACTCCTCGAGAAAGAGACCGGCGTCACTGTGACCGTGGCCGACGATCCGCTGACGTGCGTCGTGCGCGGGCTGGGCCAGATGGTGGATGATTTCGATGCGCACCGCGAACTGCTCGACAATCCTCTGAAGCCGTTGTACATCAATTTATAATGGGGCGAAAGCGCGTATCAAATGACCATTGGATATCCGGCGCGCTTATCATCATCCTCGCCGCCCTTATTTTTTTTGTTCCTTCGTATGGATGGGATCTTCGTGCGTGGTTGAGCCGGACGCCCGGCGGGCCGAGTGGACAAACGAGCACGGCAACCGATGCATCCTCGTCAGAGGATCAGACGCTCGCCGCGGAGAACGATATATTGGCATCACAGCTGGCTGAGCTGCAAGTGGTGGCTTCGGAATTACCAACGTCAACAGCCGGCGAGATCCGCGCGATGGTATATTCGCGCTATCCGCTGAATTTCAGGAACCAACTTCTCACGAACGCGGGATCCGATAGCGGCGTCGCGTCCGGCGCGGCGGTCATGTTCCAGGGAATGCTGATCGGCCGGGTGCAAACGGTGTTTTCCAATACGTCGCTCGTTCAGACGATCTTTGATAATGTTTTCAAGATGCCGGTGCGCATCGGGTCCGGCGGCGCGGACGGCCTTTTAGAGGGCGGCTCATACCCGACGATAGGATCGATCGCGATCGGGGCGGCGGTCGCTCCCGGCGACATCGTATATTCGGCCGCGCCGGGCATTCCCTATGGCCTGCCGATCGCCCAGGTGGTCGCCACGAGCACTTCCGCGGACAGCCTTTTTGAGCAGGCGACGCTTGCTTTCCCTTATGACGTGAACAACATCGAGACGGTGCTTATCATGAAATAATATGCGACTGAAATTCATCCTTGCCATCCTCGTCCTTCTCCTCGCGTGCGCGCTCCAGTTTTGGTTCGCGGCGGCGGGCGTGTTCATCAATTTCATTCTGGGGGCCTTGATCGTATTCGCGTTCTATTTTGATATCTGGGAGTTGGTCGTCTTCGTGCTCTTCGCTATTCTTGTTATCAACTGGCAGCCCACGCCGAGTATCGATATTTTTGTCTTTGCCATCATCCCGATCGTTGCATACGGGTTCTACAAAATATTCGCATGGACGCTATGGGCGGGGATCCCTGTTGCGATCGTCTGCGGATTTTTTCTGCTGTATCTCGTGATCGCGCCCGCGGCGTTCCTCAGCGATCTTGTCCCGTTCCTCGGCGATATCCTGGGCGGCCTGATCTTTGGAGGTGCCGTTGCATTCATCCTGAAATGAAGAAGAAGCCGGAAGTCCCATTTGAAGATTCGTTGAACGATGATTGGAGCCATGACCTCAATATGGTGGAGGTGCCGCTCGGCTCGCGGCCGCTCATCGTGCTCGGCGCGGTTATCGCATGCGTCGCGTTCATTGTGCTCGGGCGCGTCGCATACCTGAACTGGTCGGGCGGGGCGTACTACGCAGCGCGCGCGGAAGATAACGCCGACCAGGCGCAGGCGACGCCCGCGCCGCGCGGCATCATCTACGACGCCGAGGGTGATCCGCTCGTCCTGAACAAGGCGGTGTTCGACGCCGTCCTTGATGCGAATCTTTTTATCTCCGATCCGTCCATGCAAAGCTCGACGCTCGCCGCCGCGCAAAGCATCCTTGGCATTCCGTCGTCAACCGTGTGGTCGCTCTTGGCTCAGAATGAGACACAGGATTTTTCCACGCCCATCGTGCTGACCCAGGACCTTGACCAGTCAGAACTCGTAAACCTCCAAGCGCTCGGGTCGTCGACCATAGAAGTGGAGAGCGACTTTGAGCGGTATTATCCGAACGGCCCCGTCTTTTCTTCTGTCGTGGGATATGTCGGCCGCGTGAGCGAGAGCGATCTTGCGAAGAATCCGGAACTTACCGCGAACGATTTCGTCGGAAAAGATGGCATCGAGGAGGAATACGATACGGTCCTGCAGGGCACGCCGGGCGTGGACGTCAAGTTCACCGACGCCCAGGGGAGGGTACTTGGCGAAACGCAAGAGTCCGCACCGGCCATCGGATCATCGGTGCATCTTACGATCGACGGTGGCCTGCAAACATATTTATATAATCGCATCGCACAGGAACTCGTGACGCTGAATCGCCAAGTGGGCATCGGCCTCGTGATCAATCCACAAACCGGCGCGGTGCTTTCGCTCGTCAACCTGCCGGGGTTTGATAATAATGCGTTCACGAATCCGGCGAGCAGCACTGCCGAGATCGAAGGATATCTCACCTCTCCCGACAAACCGCTTTTTGACAGAATCGTCTCCGGACAATATCAGCCGGGGTCCACCATCAAGCCGCTCGACGGAGTCGCGGCGCTGAAGGAAGGCGTCATCACGCCGGATCGTGAGTTATTTTCTCCCGGCTATCTTATGGTGCCTGATCCATATAATTCTTCTACGCCCACCAGGTATGCGGATTGGGAACCTCATGGATACATCGATCTCGCGTCCGCGCTCGCACAGTCCTCTGATGTTTACTTTTACATTGTCGGTGGCGGATCGCCTGAGTACACCACGCCGCCGCTCAATAATCCTGTCGATTATGGTATTCAGGGATTGGGCCCGAATGAACTTTTTAATTGGTGGACCACATTCGGGTTGGGAAAGAAAACGGGCATTGATCTGCCGAACGAGGCTGCGGGTTTTTTGCCTACGCCCGCATGGTGGAGCACCATTTCCACGCGGCCATGGTCGCTCGGGGATACGTATAATGTTTCCATCGGGCAGGGATCGCTCGCGCTTACCCCGATACAGCTTCTGAGCTATATCGACGCGATCGCGAACGGCGGGACGATCTACCAGCCGTTCCTGAATGCCAGCTCGACGCCGCATGTTAATGAAGATTTAACATCTCTTTTGCCTGAGATCCAAGAGGTCCAGCAGGGGATGCTTGAAGCCGTAACCTCGCCGCAGGGCACGGCTTACACGATGGACGGCCTTCCGGCGCAGGCATGTGCAAAGACGGGAAGCGCCCAGGTGCAGAATAACCAGGAAGAAAACGCGCTTTTCGTGGGATATTTCCCCTGCGATAATCCGCAGATAGCCCTCTTAATCCTTATCGAAAATTCCAAACAAGGGAGCTTAAACGCCGTCCCTATCGCCAAGGATGTGTTCAATTGGTATTATGAAAACAGGATGACTTCTTCGAAGTAACGTTCTCTTTTGGAACATCATTATGTCTGAACTAAGACAAGATTTAACATCGGGGGATTGGATGCTCTTGGCGCCGGGGCGCGCCGCGCGGCCAAAATTTTTGGACAAAAAAAAGAAACCGCGCAAGCCATCACCGAAAAGCACCTGCCCGTTCGAGGACCTCAAAAAATCAGGCAATTGGCCGCCGATATTCGTTTATCCCGATGAAAAAAAATGGGAGATCGCGGTGATTCCAAACAAATATCCTGCCGTTGCCCGCGGCACGGCGTGCTCGGTGCCGTTCCGCCAGGGGATCTACCATGCACGCACTGCGGTAGGGATGCATAGTTTGCTCATCACTCGCGATCATAACAAGCATTTCATTGACCTTGATAAGGCCGGGGCGGCAAAGGTGTTCGAGATATTGCAGGCGCTCCACTGCATGGCTGCAAAGGACAAGTGTGCGGCGTATGTCTCCTCGTTCTATAACTACGGCGTGGGCGCCGGCGCTTCTCTATGGCACCCGCATTACCAGATCCTTTCGCTTCCGATCATTCCACCACACACGGTCCACTCGCTGCGCGGGGCAAGCGACTATTTCAAAAAATATGGCCGGTGTGTGCGGTGCGATATCATAAAGGTGGAGCGTAAAAGAAAAGTGCGCGTGATCGCGGAGAATGCGCATGCGCTCGCCATCGCGCCATACGCGTCAAAGCGGCCATTCGAAGTGATGGTGCTGCCGAAGAAGCACTGGGCATCATTCCGCGAGACGTCGCCCGCTGCGGTGCGCGATGTCGCGCTTCTCCTCCAGTCGGTGATGCAGGGGATGAAAAAATATATGAACGATCCCGATTTGAATTTCTTTGTGCATGATACCCCATTGGATCACAAGGATTATCGGCATCATCACTGGCATATCGAATTGACGCCGCGGGTATCCTTCGACGCCGGGTTCGAATTCTCCACCGGCATCGAGATCAATATCGTCGATCCGGATAACGCCGCTGCGATCTTGCGCGGAAAGAAAGCGTCACACGTTTAAAAAGATGATCGAGAAAATAAAAAAATGTCGCTTTGTGAGCTTGCTCTCACTCGCCTCGCTTGCGCTCGCGACCGGCGGTTTTTTTTGGGTTCTCGGCGCGTTGGGCACCGCCTCTTCCGGAGCGCTCATCCTGCACTTTAATGACATGGCCGGCATCACCGCCATCGGAAGTTTTGACACCCTTTTATGGATGGGTATCGTCGGGATCGCCATCGTGGTCATCAACTTTTTCGTGGCATTGGAACTTGAGGCGCGGGACGGGGCGCTGGGGAAGATCGTGGCGGTGATGACATTTGTCATGGCCATCTTGCTTTTTTTGGCGTTCGCGGCTATAATCAAAGTCAATTAATTCTATTGAAACCCATCATAAAACCATGGCAAACGATTTTTCGGTCATCGAAACGGGCGGCAAGCAGTATCGGGTCTCTGCTGGCCAGAAGCTCAAAGTGGAAAAGCTGGAGGTAAAAGCCGGCGATAAAATAATTTTTGACACCGTGCTTTTGACGTCCATCGGCGATGCGGTCAAAGTGGGCGCACCGTACGTCGTCGGGGCAAAGACCGAGGCAAAAGTGCTCGGCGACGTCCGCGGTGAAAAGAAGATCGTCTTCAAATATCACTCAAAGACCCGCGCCCGTAAGAAAAAAGGGCACAAGCAGGATTACACGGAAATCGAGATCACTAAAATATAGTATTGTGG
>DATKHM010000015.1:0-8061 GCA_035510235.1 Minisyncoccota bacterium
TTGCTGGACTTTTGCACGATGTTTTAGAGGATACAAACACTACAAACGAAGAAATATCTGAAAAATTTGGACGAGATGTTTTAAATTTGGTTTTAGAAGTATCACACCCCAAAAATTGGAAAGACCCAACGAGGCCTGAAATGACAAAACAAGATTTGATGACGGAATATTACGAACACATCAAAAAAATTTCCACTGGGGCAAAATTGATCAAGATTGCTGATTTCACTTCGCATATGAGCAACTTTATAGAAATTTATCGAAAGAATGAACAACACCTGTATCCAAAATTTATGAATAATGACAAATACATTGCCCAAATTCAGAACTTCTTGAATTCTTGCGAAGATTCTTTGGCAAAAGAACATTTATGGAAACTAACCGAAGAATTGAAATCATTCCTCTAAAATTTGACTTTCTTGCATAAGATGTTATTATTATACAAGGAGGTGTTTTATGTATACGCAGAACAAATTCGCACATGATGGACAGAAGGAATATGACATTCGCGAAGTGCGCCAGGCAGGATTCGAACCTACGATCAGCTGTATCGGCAAAATAAATAAGAATTTATTTTGTCCCGTTGGTTCGCTCGTCGAAGATTGAAAAGGTGGGCACACTAGGATTCGAACCTAGGACCGGACGTGTATAAGACGTCTGCTCTACCACTGAGCTATGTGCCCGCCTGCCGATTCAGAATAAAATATCCTCATAACTAAGTAAAGAAAGACCGTGCCATGCTTTGAGGGGCTATCGGAGGCCGCGGAGGCGGCCGAGATGGAGCGCCCGCGCAGTAGCGCGGGACGCGTACCCGAAAAGCATAGCGCGGTCTTTCTTTACTTCTCTATAGTATCAAACTGGTCCATCGCCTGCCCGGCCTGCGCGTTGAAGTTGTTGATCGCGTTCACGTCGGTATTGATCTGGTTCACGATCCCCGTAACCTCGCTGTTCGGCACCGTCGTGCCGCTGAACCGCGACTGGAGGACTGCCAAAAGATGATCGAGGTCGTTGCTGTAGGTAATTAACTCGTTGATGACCGCGAGATGGCTTGAGATGGACTCGAGCGCTTCCTGTTGTGCGGGCGCCGAGTTGATGTCCGAAAGATCTTTCGTCATCTGGCCCACCTGCGTGGAAAGCTGGACCGCCTCGTTGCGCAATCCCGCGCTCTGGTTGATGAGCGCCGTCGTCGAAGCGAGCGCGGCCGTATAATCGCCATCCTGGTCGTCTTTATTGATCGCGCTCAACTCATCCGTGGACTGGTTGGAATTATTGACGATCGTCTGCGCGATGATGGCTCCTTGGAGGCGCGCGGCAGTGAAGTCCGCCGGCACTTTATTCTCCGACTGTGAGAACAAGACAACGCCATATCCCACCGCAATGATGATAATAAAAGACGCAATGATCTTTGTGCGACGCGAGAATTTGGACATAATTGGATTACCTATTTTTAGCAAAAATCATTGAAAAAAGCAAGTAGGAATGGTAGATTAAATCACGCAGAGTGCGCGCACCGCGCAGCGAGGCGCATCAGTAATAGCGCGGGTATTGTATAACGGTATTACGTCACCCTTCCAAGGTGAAGTCAGGGGTTCGACTCCCCTTACCCGCTCCCCAACGCAAACAGGTGTCTGGTTTTTGCTATACTTCTTTCATACCACTCCCCATGCATTTACCACGCAAAGCCTTCACCCTCATCGAGCTTCTCGTTGTTATCGCAATCATCGCCATCCTTGCCATTGTGGTCGTCCTCACCTTGAACCCCGCAGAGTTACTCCGCCAATCAAGAGACGCGAACCGGGTCTCTGATATGAGCACCCTCAACAGTGCCCTCAATCTCTACTTGACGGACACGGGAGGGGCAGGGGCTTTGGGCACCTCAAGCATCGCTTACGTCTCCCTTCCTGATACTTCAAGCACCTGTGGCTCATGGGGCCTCCCCGCATCTTCTGCCTGCGCATCAAGCACCTCATCCAGAAATATCAACAGCACGGGCTGGCTACCCGTCAATTTCACGGCCATCAGCGCAGGATCCCCCTTGTCCTCCCTCCCCCTTGATCCCACGAACCAATCCAGTACCGGCCTCTTCTACACGTATACCGCAAGCAACGGACAATATGAGCTTATCGCTCCTCTTGAATCAAGCAAATACCAAGCCTCCGTCACCGGTGCTTTGGGTCCCGGCATTGCCACTCAGGGATCGACCAACCCAGTTTCTTCCCTCGCTGGCTGGTGGACGCTCAATGAGGGAACTGGAACCACGGCGTATGACAGTTCTGGAAGTAACAACAATGGAACCTGGCATGGGACTCAAGCAGGTACGAATGGTTATTACTCTCCAGGTATAGTTGGGGCGTGGTCCGGGGCTTTTTATAACTCAGGCGCTACTTACATCAACTTTGCCTCCCAAGCCCCGCTTGCAGGATTAAGCGGAATCGGCAGCTACACGATTATCACCTGGATTGATGATACCAACCCTACCGGGTATCGATACCCCATCAGTTTAGAATCTGCAGGGAGTCAGGGGACTGAAATTTATGAAAATCCCACTCCCGCGTCCATAACCTGCTATAGGGGAAATGGTTCCGGCGCCGAGGGGGTAACTACGGGAGTCATTTCAAGTGGTGTTTGGTATCTGTATGCCTGCGTTTATAATGGCTCAACACTAAGCAACTATTTAAATGGAGTGTTTGTTACTTCAACTCCTTCAACCCGGAGTATTACGTTGGGAAATTTAACTTTTGGAGAAGAATCTTTAGGAGGTAATGTGTTTATTGGCCAGCTTGATAGTGTACGTATTTATAACCGAGCATTGAGCGCGGCAGAAATTCAGGCGATCTACAGTGCGCGGCGCTAACCCTCTAGCGGTTCTAACGCCATCCATTAGCCCGCTCAATAGACGACAACCTCTCATTGATTTGCAGAAGTTCATTCCCCGGCGTATGATGGCCGCATGAATGAAATGTTCAAGAGATGGGCTAAAAGGTTAAATCTTGATAAAAAAGATCTCATCGCCGCTTCGCTCGCCGTTGCAATAATGGCAGTAATTTTGATCGATTCCAATTTTTTCCATAACCGAATACTTGAAGTCCTCCTGGTCTTCGACGCCATTGCCCTGGGATTCACCCTGCTCGTAATCGCAATCCTCGCCAGTTTCGCAATTATGGGGTCCCTCTTGGAAGTGGCGGCGGGATTATCGCTATTGATCTTCTTGTCCCAATCTTATTGCGCCATTCCAACGCACACGTCCGCAGGCGATGATGCGCTCAAAAGCCTCGTGTCCGTAGGGCTCTTATATATTGCATTTTATTTTTTTCGATCCCTCTATACGTCTTTAAGAGGATATCTCCAAAAACTTCAAGAAAGGGATAAGAAAAGATCGTGGGAGAAGACCACCACTATCGTGCTCTACATCATATTCATATTCCTCTTCGTTTGGGAGATATACTTGGTCATAAAACCGATCGTCAACGGCCTTTGCATTTATCATCGGTAGTTCGAACATCGCCCCTCATCAACCCTGCTATTCGATTTTCCAGTCCTTCACCAATAATCCTTGCTTGTCCTTAAAGTTGCCTGTCACTATCAATATGAAATCAATAAGGTACCAAATCCCAAGGCCGCCGGCCGTAAGGATCATAAGAATGCCTGTTCCTATTTTGCCTACGTAGAAGCGATGGATACCGATCGCTCCCAAGAAGCCACAAAAAAGTGCGGCTACTAATCTCGATTTTGGAGAAATGCCAACCTGCGGGGCCGTTTGGGTAGGAGCATCAGCCATTGAAATGATTCTACCATATTATTAAATGAGAAAAGGGGATCACCATCTGGTGATCCCCTTGTTGAGAGATGCGCGGTTATATTCTCGCGCTAGAAACTGTGTGACTATGAAGTCACGATGCGACCGCTGTTACAGCGGTTAAAAATGATATTCTTTTGTGAGACGGTCGCTGTAATGACTATAGCAACACCACAAAAGGACGCAACCCCGGCCTGTGGATAACTACAGAACAACCTTAAAAAACCGCTTTTTGCCTACTTTTATCACTTCCCCGCCTTTTAAGACAAGCGGCGCCTGCGGATCCCGGCACGGGCGGTTATCCACATCAAATCCCCCTTGCTCGACGAGGCGGCGCGCCTCGCTCTTACTCTTGAACACGCCGGACGCAACGATGAGGTCCACCGGCAACATAGTGCCGCTCGATACCTTCAACGTCGGAATGGCATCCGGAATTTCCCGGCGCGAGAACGTCTTCGCAAAATTTTCCGCTGCCGCACGCGCCTTCTTCTCACCGTGATAGCGCTTGACCACTTCGAACGCGAGGATCTCCTTCACCTTTTTGGGATTGTTGCCCCCCTTGATGCCATCAACCTGTTTTTTGATCTCTTTTTCGGAAACATCGGTTGCGAGATGGAAATAGTTAGGGATTTGGTCATCGCGCACGGACATCACTTTGCCGAATTGGTTGTCGGGAGTATCCGTGATGTTTATCACATTTCCCCAACTGGTGGACATTTTGCGGCCGTCGGTGCCCAAGAGCATTTTATTGACGAGAACGTCCTGCGGCTTTTGCTTGTATCGTTCCTGGATCTTCCGTCCCGCCAGAAGATTAAAGAGCTGGTCATTACCGCCGAGCTCCACATCCGCCTTCACCGCCACGGAATCGTATCCCTGCATCAACGGATATAAAAATTCCCGCACGCTGATCTCTTTGTGCGCGTCCCACCGATCCTTGAAGTTCCTACGTTCCACCATCTGCTGGACGGTAAACGCCTCCGCGAGCTCGGAAATTTCCTGAAAGTTCAGTTTTTTAAGCCACTCGCTGTTGTAGCGGACCTCGGTTTTTTTGAGGTCGAGAATCCTGCCTATCTGGGGTAAGTAATTTTTGAGATTCTTTTTTACCTGGGCGGCGCCGAGGAACGGCCGTTTTTCCAGCTTGTCGGACGGATCACCAACTTGTGCGGTAAAGTCCCCGATGATGAGCACTATCTTGTGTCCCAGATCCTGGAATTCCTTTAGTTTCCAAAACACCACCGCGCGGCCGATATGGATCTTGTCCCCCGTCGGATCAATGCCGAACTTTACCCGGAGTTTTTTTCCGGACAGGAGCGCGCCGCGCAAATGCCCCTTATCGACAACCTCCTCCACGTTGCGCGAGAGCAACTGTTCAATCTTTTCTTTATTCAGTTCTTTATTTACCGCCATGATCCTATGACTTCTTGATGATCTCGTCCACAACGCCGTATTCCTTGGCCTCTTCCGCAGAAAGCCAAAAGTCTCGCTCGGTGTCCTTCTCTACTTTCGCCAGGCTCTGCCCGGTGCTCTTCGCAAGGATCTGATTCAATCGCGCTTTTGTCTTTAATATCTGCCGCGCGGAAATTTCGATCTCCGTTGCCTGTCCCCCGATCGAATCCACCGCCACCTGGTGCAAAAGAATTTCCGAGTTCGGCAGTGTGAAGCGCTTGCCTTTCTTTCCGGCGGCGAGGAGAAACGCTCCCATGGACGCCGCGATGCCCACGCACATCGTCGCCACATCAGGCTTCACATACTGCATCGTGTCGTAGATGGCCATGCCAGCCGTGACCGAGCCGCCGGGGCTATTGATATAAAGCTTGATATCTTTTTTGGGATCTTCGTGCTCTAAAAACAGAAGCTGGGCGATCACCGTGTTCGCGACCGCATCATTCACCGGACCGCCCAAAAAGATGATGCGCTCTTTGAGTAAGCGCGAATAGATATCATAGGCCCGCTCGCCGTTATTGGTCTTCTCGATGACCGTCGGGATCAAATATTGATTTTCGTATTCAAGTTTTTTCATCGTTTTGTTTTTGCGCTTGATATTTATATCTAAGCTAGTGCACTTCTTTCTCGTACGCCGCCTGCGCCTTTTTTATCTCTTCCTTTGCTGCCGCGACATCGCTCCATCCGGAGATCTTCACTTCTTTTTTCTGCAAAATTTTATACGTTTCAAAAAAATTTACGATCTCTTTCAAAAGATGCGGGTTGGATGTTTCAACATCCTTAATGGTTTTGATCTCGCTGAAGCGCGGATCGTTCGCCTGTACCGCAAGAACTTTCGCATCCGACTCCCCTGTATCGATCATATTAAGTAATCCGATCGGACGCACCTCCGCGAGGCATCCGGTAAAAAGTGGATCGCCACCCATCACGAGCGCGTCCAAATGATCGCCGTCTTCCGAGCGCGTGCCCGGAATGAAGCCGTAGTCGAGCGGATAATGATATGAGCCATAGAGGACGCGATCAAGCTTGAACACGCCGAGCTTCTCGTCGAACTCATACTTGTTCTGGCTCCCCTTCGGGATCTCAATGATCACATTGATTATCTCCGGGGCCTTTTCTCCGATTGGAACTTTTTCCCAGGGTGACATGATGGTGTGTTCTTCTATTATATTACTTTTATATCGCGATATCCTCTTTGTCGTCCGCTTCCGGCGCGGCGATCTGATCACCTCCGGAACCAGTGCTGCCCGCATCCACAAGCCCTGCAACGCCACCTTCCACTGCTTCCTCAGGCCGCGTCTGCGAGCGCACATCGATCTTCCATCCGGTCAGCTTTGCCGCAAGCCGCACATTCTGGCCGCCCTTGCCGATCGCCAAACTGAGCTGGCTTTCCGGCACGTACGCGCGCGCTTCGCGTCGTGGGAGGATCTCCACGCGTTCAACCTTCGCCGGTGACAACGCGTTCGCGATGAATTTCTCAGGATCGTCGGACCACTCGGCGATGTCGATCTTCTCGTTCCCCAATTCGTTATTCACCGCCATCACGCGCGTACCGCGTTGGCCGACGAGCGCACCCACAGGGTCCACGCCGTCCGCCTTCGATGCCGCAGCAATCTTCGTGCGATTGCCCGGCTCGCGTGCGATCGCTTTTATCTCGATCGCGTCTTCAACCAGTTCCGGAACTTCCATACGGAAGAGTTCCGCGACGAACTTCGGATGTGAGCGCGAAAGAATGATTCCCGGAAGCCGTGTGTCTTCTTGCACTGCCACCACAAGGAACCGCAACCGCTCCCCTGCCCGATAGTGCTCGCCAGGAATGGACTCGTTGCCGAACATGACGCCGATCGTCCGTCCGAGATCAACAAAAATATTTCCCCGCTCAAAGCGTTGGATGACTCCGCTCACGATCTGCCCTTCGCGTCCGCGCCATTCGTTCAAGATCGAATCGCGTTCCGACTCGCGCAGTTTCTGCAAGATCACCTGCTTCGCGGTCTGTGCCGCAATGCGGCCAAAGTCTTCGTGCGTCTCAAGCGGAAACATCATCTCCTCGCCAAGCTCGATATCCTTCTTTATTTTTTTTGCCTCATCAAAAGCGATATGCCGCTCAGGATTGAAGCGCGGAAGTTTTTGCTCGTCATCATCTTCGATCTTTTTCCCCGCCGCCGCGCCTTCAATCGTTGACGGCTCCTCTTCTTCGTCTTCAACAAAACGCACCGTCGTTTCATCCACCACGGTTTTGATCTGCCAGAAATTAAGCTCACCGGTTTTTTGGTCCATCTTGCACTTTACGACCTCACCGCGTTCGCCATATTCTTTTTTGTACGCCGCCGCAATCGAAGATTCGATGACCTCCAGTACCTTGTCCGGATCCAATCCCTTCTCTTCCGCAACCTGCTTCAGCGCTTTTGACAATTCTTTTATGTTCAACATTTTTAAAAAAAGCCGCTTTCAAGCGGACTTACATCGTTCTTCTATTATATTTTAAATTCCTTAGCAATGTCAAGGATGCGATGCCACCCCGGAACAGGATTTAGATATTTTCATAATGGCGCAGATCTGCCAATTTTCCATTCTCAAGCACTATGGCGATGAGATCAATTTGCCATCCCAGTCCCTCCCGCACAAGTCCGGAATGTCGCGCCAAAAACATACCTGCTGCGCGTACCATTTTCTTAAATTTCATAGGGCTAAGGTTATCTTCCGGCATAAGTTGTTGAAAAGACGTCCCACTATTATCAATGGTTTTCACCTCACAAAAGACCAAAGTTCCATTTAAATGCCTTGCGATGATATCAATTTCATCAAATCGCTCTCTATGGTTC
>DATKHM010000016.1:0-3800 GCA_035510235.1 Minisyncoccota bacterium
CACCCGACTGCTTCGCCGCTTCGGCGATGATCGGCGTCGCTCCGGTGCCGGTGCCGCCGCCAAGTCCCGCGGCGAGGAACACGAGGTCCGCGCCCTGCACCGCTTCGGAAATTTCGGAGCGATTTTCTTCCGCCGCCTGCCGGCCGAGATCCGGGTTCATCCCCGTTCCCAATCCGCGCGTCAAACTTTTTCCGATATATAATTTTGTCTTTACATCGCACTCATCAAGATCCTGATGGTCGGTGTTGATCGCAATGAAGTCCACGCCGCGGGTAAAATCTTTTGCCATGCGAGCGACCGCGTTCCCGCCGCCGCCGCCGATGCCGATCACTTTGACGTTCGCCGACAAGGGCTGGAACTTCTCATGCTGCTTCCTGGCCCGATGAGCCTTATGCTTGGTTTTTTTCATGGAGATTTAATGTTTCTACTATGATAACAGAAAAGTGGTCAATATTTAAGGGGCACCTAAGGCGCAAAATAGCGGAAAAACTTCTTGATATTCATGCCGGATGGCGTTCTGTCGCCGCCCTTGCCTTCGCTGTCCATTCCCCATAAAACAAGGCCAAAAGCGCCCACGAACTCCGGATCTTCTAGATATTCCTTGAACCCACCACCACGGCCTTCCCACTCGTCGGCAAGCGTGAAACCGATCTGGGCGGCCAGCTTCATTTCCTGCTTTACCAGATCGGTAAGGCCCGGCAGCTTCGCTCCGCCGCCCACGAGCACCACGCCGCCGGGGAGCTGCCCATATTTTTCCATCAGCTTCAGCTCGTTGTTCACGAGATCAAAAATTTCTTCAAGCCGCGACTCCACGATCTCGGCGATGAACCGGCGCGACACGGAACCTTTCGCATCCTCCGCAAATTTTTTGAGGTCGACGGATTCTTTATGCGGTACTTCTTTGGAGTATGCATATCCGTAATGGATCTTTATTTCCTCCGCCGCATCCACGGGAACCTTCAACCCGACCGCGAGATCGTTCGAAATATTCGCCGCGCCGACGGGAAATTTTGAGACGCCGGTCAGCCGGTCTTCTTCGTAGACGCAAAGACCGGTCGTGCCGAATCCGAGGTCGACGATGGCGGTACCGAGATCGCGCTGTCGCTTGGAAAGCGCCGCGCGCGCGGCGACGAGCGGACCATAGACAAGGCCGCTCACATCGCCGCCGGAAAGTTCCACGGCGCGGATCAGTGTTTTGATGTGCGGCGAGAAGGCGTCGATGATCAAGCTTTGCACTTCGAGGCGGCTTCCGGAAAGCCCAAGCGGATCAATGATGTCACCGACGCCGTCCACCATGAATTCTTTCGTGAGGGTGTGGATGATCGTCCGGTTCTGCGGAAGGTTCACCGCCTGGCTCGCACGCACCGCACGGTCCACGTCATCCTGATAGATCTCCGCGTCCGCGCGCGAGACGGCGACGATACCGCGCGAGGCCTGGATCTTCGCCTGCGGCGTGCCGATGCTCACATAAATATTCCGGAGCGCGGCTTTTGATATTTTTTTGACCTCTGAAAGCGCCCGATTGATGGCCTGCGACGCCTCGCCGAGGTCTATCACGGCTCCCTTACGGATGCCGAACGAGGGCTCTTCACGGGCATACAGGATCATCGGCCGCGACGAGCGGCATTCCGCAACCACAATTTTAAGCGACGAAGTTCCCACATCCAAACCCGTGATGAAATCCCCGCCACCGCCGATCCCTTTGAGCTTCATATGCCTTTAGTTTATCAGGAAAAGTGGGCGAAAGGAACTGTGCATACCGCTTTCGGGGTTCGACTCCCCGCCGGTCCACGTTGGCGTCGAGCTTGAATTTGACACGCATAGAGATCCGAGTACTATGGATGTCAGGGTGGCAATCCAACGTGGTGCCGTAAGCACCATTACCAAAAAATCGCTTCGAAAGCGATTTTTTGTTTGCCGATTTCTATAATTTCGCGAGTATCTTTTTCTCCAATCTCTCCATCTCTATAATATCCGCCTTCTTTATATGATCGTATCCCAGCAGGTGCAGAATGCCGTGCAGGAGCAATGCCTTCGCGCGTTCCGGAGAACGCTTTAGGATATCGCGGTTCAAATAGATCTCCCCCAGATATTTCTTTTTTGTTTCCGGGTGAGGAAAGTGAGCAGGCTCAGGGAACGCCAGCACATTGGGCTCAGTCTTCTTCTTTATGAATCGTGCCTTGAGGCGGGCGATGCTCTTATCGTCAAGCAAAAAAATATCCAGCGCCGCACCGCGGACGCGAAGCGTTTTCAAAATCTTATCTGCCAGGCGCAGAAGTTTAGGTTCGTTCCACATCGCGGATCACGTCCCCCACCGTCTTTCCATCAGCACGTCCTTTTACAATTTTCATCGTCTCGCGCATCAATGAACTAAAATCATCGAATCCTTTTCCTTTGAGATCTTTTACGATCGCCACGATCTCGTCGTGAGAAAGCTCAGCGGGAAGATATTCATAGATAACTTTGAGATCGCTCTCTTCCTTTGTAACGAGGTCGTCACGCTTGCCTTGCTTGAAAAGCTCGATCGAATCTTTGCGTTTCTTTGCCTCCTTCTGGAGAATTGTCACTACTTCTTCATCGCTAAGCGACGCCTGCGGATCCTTCAACGCCTTTTCTTTTTGCGCGGCGTTCAGTCCGGCAAGCGTAAAGCGTAGTACTTCAAGGCGCGGCTTATCACCGCTCTTCATTGCGGTCTTCATATCGTCGTTTATTTTTTGGAAAAGGGACATCGAGGGCGGGAATGAAATATCCGGATAGCGTTCTTTAAATGAGGCCGAGCTTTTTCTGGCGCTCGACATCTGCTTTCTTTTCTTCACGATGGATCGCCGACGCGCGGCGCTTGATGCGACTGACCACGCGGGTATGGAACTTGCGATGACGGACCTCTTTAACGATGCCGCTCCGCTTCACCTTGCGGGTGAAGGTATACAAAAGCGACTGTCCTGATTCCCCCTCTTTTTTGCGTGCTTCTATTGCCATAGAGGAGAGTATAATCGAGAAATAAAGGTTTTGCAAGATGGGGGGGCGAGGAACATATCCCAAAACCCTGGCCGCTATTTCTGCCGTTTCTTTATTTCGTCCACTAGCTTATCCAACGGCACCGCCTCTTGCAACCCGTTCGTAAGGTCCCGGACGATAATGCTATCTTCGTAGATTTCCTTTTGGCCAAGGATGAGCGCGAGCGCAATCCCCTCCCGGTCGGCAACCTTCAGCTGGGCCGCCAAGGATTCCTTCGAGAGCGACTCGGCGACCAAAAATCCGCGTCCGCGGAGATCCTTCAATATCGCAAATGCTTTCTTTTTCGCGAGGTTACCGGCGTGCGCGAGGAATACCCGCTTGCCAGATTTTCCACCGACGGCGATCTCTTTCGCGCGCATGACGGCGATCAGCCGCTCGACACCGCAGGCGCCGCCGACGGCGGGCGTCAGATGTCCACCGATCGTTTCCATCAAGTAGTCATAGCGGCCGCCGGCGGGCAGGGCGCCGATTTGCGCCTCGTTCCCTTCGGCATACATCTCGAACACGGTGCGGCTGTAGTAATCCAGCCCGCGCACCAGATGATGGTCGAGCTCATATGGAATAGCCACCTCGTCAAGATATTCAAGAACGGACTTAAAGTGCGCGCTGCACATCACGCACAGCTTGTCGAGAAAATTCGGCGCCTTTGCCTTGAGCGCAACACAGCCGGGCTCCTTGCAATCAAGCAACTTGAGCGGATTATTTTTCAGTCGGTGCACGCAATCCTCACAGAGCTGGCTCTCGTGATTTTTATAATAGTTCGTCAGCTGCTTCTTATAGAT
>DATKHM010000017.1:0-2655 GCA_035510235.1 Minisyncoccota bacterium
ATTTCATCTTTCGAAAGGTTGCTTGATGCTTCCACTTTGACCGACTGCACTTTGCCACTCGCTTTGTCTTTTGCTGAAACGTTAAGGATGCCGTTCGCGTCGATGTCGAACGTCACTTCCACCTGCGGGATGCCGCGCGGCGACGGCGGGATGCCGTCAAGGATGAACTTCGCGAGCGTCTTGTTGTCGCTGGCCATCGGACGCTCGCCTTGCAGTACGTGCACTTCCACCGACGTCTGATTATCCGCCGCCGTCGAGAAGACCTGCGACTTCGCCGTCGGCACCGTCGTGTTCTTCGGGATCATCGGCGTCGCGACGCCGCCGTACGTTTCGATGCTGAGCGAGAGCGGGGTCACGTCGAGCAATAAAATATCTTTTACCTCGCCTTCCGTCTTGCGCCCCTCCGCCTTTGCAGCCAAAATTTCTCCCTGAATACCCGCGCCGAGCGCGACCACTTCATCGGGATTGATGCCCTGATGCGGCTCCTTGCCGAACAACGCCTTGACCGCGTCCTGCATCGCCGGCATGCGCGTCTGACCGCCGACGAGGATCACCTCGTTGATGTCCGCGATCTGGAATCCGGCGCCCTTCGGCGCGGGCGACGTCACCGTTTCTTTCGTCAGCTGTATGGATCGGTCGATGTACTCTTGCACGAGATCAACAAGCTTCGCGCGCGTCATTTTTATCTGAAAGTGCTTCGGCCCGTTCGCGTCGGACGAGATGTACGGGATATTGATCTCGGTCTCTATCGCCGTCGAAAGTTCGTGCTTCGCTCTTTCAGCCGCTTCTTTGAGGCGCTGGACCGCAAGCGGATCCTTCGAGATATCGATCCCCTCCTGTTTTTTATATTCGCCCACAAGATATTCCTGGATCTTCTTATCGAAGTCGTCGCCGCCAAGGTGCGTGTCTCCGCCCGTCGCGCGAACCTCCACCGTCTGCTCTTTCGTTTCGGCGTCATAGCCCATTTCCAAAACGGAAACGTCGAACGTTCCGCCGCCAAAATCGTAAACCACAATTTTCTGGTTCTTCTCTTTGTTCACCCCGTATGCGAACGCAGCCGCTGTCGGTTCGTTCAGAATGCGATCCACTTTCAAGCCCGCGATCTCGCCGGCGTTCTTCGTCGCCTGGCGTTGCGAATCGTCAAAGTATGCGGGCACGGTGATCACCGCCTCGGTGATCTTTTCGCCGAGCTTCGCTTCGGCATCGGCCTTCAGCTTGCTCAAAATGAACGCGGAAATCTCTTCCGGCGAATACCACTTGTCACCCATTTTTACCTCCACGCCGCCGGTCGCGCCGGCCCTGATCTCATACGGAAGCCATGCTTTATCGCGCTGGACCTCCGGGTCGGTGAACTTGCGACCGATCAAACGCTTTACCGAAAAAATCGTGTTCGTCGGATTCGTGACCGATTGCCGCTTCGCGAGCAATCCCACCAACCGCTCCCCAGACTTTGAAAGCGCAACGATCGAAGGCGTCGTGCGGTTGCCCTCAGCATTTTCCAATATCTGCAACTCCCCGTTTTTCATAACGGAGACCGCGGAGTTCGTTGTTCCCAAATCGATTCCTATGATCTTTGGCATTTGTTTATATGTTAATTTATTTTATCTTTACTTATGATCACCCTCGCCGGTCGCAACACCTTCTCGTATAATCTATAGCCAGGCTCTGCAACTTCTACTACGGATCCCGAGGGATACTCTGATTCAATTTCCAGCATCGCTTCAGCAATGGCTGGGTCAAACATATCTCCTGGACTTATTTCAATTTTCTCTAATCCTCGCTTTTTTAAAATATCCTCTATTTGTGAACGAATGATGATGATGCCATTATCAATTCCCTTTTCATTGTTATTTTTTGCCATACGCAAAGCAAGATCATAACCATCTAATATGAGTATCAGGTCTTTAATGAGATCTTTGCTTCCGTATTTCGAAATTTCCTGCAAGCGCGCCGTCTCCTCTTTTTTATAATTGATGAAGTCCGCCTTCGAGCGTTGCCAGCCGGCAAGATACTCGTCACGCTGGACCGTCACCTCTTCTATCTGCTCCTTGAGGTCGGCGATCGTCGGCTCCGGCAAATTGTTCTCTTCGTCTGCCATGGTGTTATTTATAAATTCTTGAATATGCGTATGACCTTTTTGTAATCCATCCGCTTGGGGCCGATGGCGAAGATAGAGATCGTCGCGTCTCCGATCTGATAATTTCCACCAACCACGGAAAGATTGTCGCTCGTTGTCACCGGACTTTTCTTGCCTATGAATATCTGCGGACCGATCCCCATGGTTTCCGCGGCGCGCGGCGCGCGTTCATCAACCTCTTCGAAATCGTGGATGACCGAACGGATGCCGCTCTGATCCTGCCAATCCAAATTATCAATAAGATGCTGAAGGCCGGCTTTGTAGACCGATTCGCGCGCGAGGTCGGCGGCGACGCTCAGCAACCCGAGTTGCGCCGAAAGTTCGTTCAGAAGGTCCGGCCATGCCCGTTCCTGGAGTAATAGGTGCAGGTCTCCGTGCCGCGCGCTCGGCGCGCTCATGCCCAACATCCGCTCCGCAAAAAATTCGTATCCGCTGTTCGTCGGCACGCGCCCCGCCGAGTGGTGCGGCTGTTCCAGATATCCCCGATCCTCAAGCTCGTCCAATTCAAGCCGTATCAT
>DATKHM010000018.1:0-4495 GCA_035510235.1 Minisyncoccota bacterium
TATAAAGTTTTTCCGCAAGGTCTTTGCCGCCTTCCAGATTGCGTAGGACTGTTTCCAGGTCGCCAAGCAGCGGCGGTTCCTTGCCGGCGAAGTCCGTGTCGGCGACGATTTCCCGCGAAGCGTATGTTTCGGTAATCGCGCGGTCGAGCAGCGCATCCTCCTCCGGGCTCAGCTTCCCAAGCATGAGCTTAAGCAGGCTCGCCAGGTTTACGATGTGTGAACGGAGAACGTCCGACGGGGTTTCACCCTCGGGAATCGGCGGAAGATCGAATGGATTGATGTGTTCGTGCGAAGAGAGCGAGATATTGAACATGCTTCCGGCGAACGTTTCCGCAAGGCGCCCATACTCGTTCTCCGGGTCGATGACGATCACCATCTCGATCCCCGCCATGAGCGATCGCAGGATCTCGAGCTTCGTAGTGTAGGACTTGCCGGAGCCGGACTTTGCGAACACCACTTCGTTCGCGTTCTCAAGCGAGAAGCGGTCGAAGATGACGAGGTTACTGTTGTGAAGGTTGATGCCGTACATAATTCCCTCGTTTGACGACAGGTCTTCCGAGACAAATGGGAAGAACGACGAGATCGGACTCGTGTTCATCGGCGAATAGATCTGAAGCTTGTCTTCGTTGATGGGAAGAATAGAAGACAAACCCTCAAGCTGTTCAAAGAGCGCCGGCTTAATATAGATGAGCTTGGCCTCCATCATCGTCACCAGTTTGCTCTCCAGCCGCGCAAGCTCTTCGAGGGTATCCGCATAGACCGTGATGTACACGCCGGTATTGAAAAGCTTTTCTTCCGATTGCTGGAGCGAGTCGCGCAAGCTCTCCACGTCGTTCACTGCCGTCTCGAGCACGGGGTTACGCACTAGGCCCTTTTCCTGCTCTTCATTCATCTGCGACTCGAGCTGTCCCGCTTTTTTGCGGAGATTTTTGAGTGCACTGCCGGTATCGATCGGATTGATAAAGATGGAGATATCAAAAAGATTAGGCAGGTTGATGAGCGGTTCGAACCAGCCGGTCGAGAGATAGCGGGGGTAAGAGAACACAAAGAATGTTTTCGCAAGCTTGTCGCCGATCTTTAAATAGTTCGGAAATACCTGCGCTCCCGCGGGGGCGATCATCTTTTTTACATCATCGAAATTTGCTTGCGGTTGGTCGGGCATGGATATGGTTATTGTTCGCGCGGCACAGGGGCCTTTTGGCGCTCGACCGTCTGCGGGTTATAGAAGTTATAGAAGAGCTCGACGAGCTGTTCGTCTTCCAGCACCGTCGCCTCGAGGCCGATGTTCAAAAGGCCGCTCGTCACCTGCGCCGTGCGCTGGCTCAATTGTGCAAGGTTTTCAGTGAACATCTTCTCCGATTCTTCGGCGCGTTGCGCCGCCTCCGCCGTCCCCGTTTTCTTTTTTCCAAAGAGCGACATCACTCCGGAAACGCTCTTTGCGCCAGGGATCATCGACACCGGATAAAAAGAAACAACCACCAAAAAAACTTTTTCCATGATCGCGTTCTTTTCCACGAATCCCTGGACGAACTTGCTGTATTCGTCAATCTGATTTTGCAGGATGGGAGACTGTTCGACCTCCTTCCGTGCGGTCAGGGTATCGATATATTTTTCGATGTTCACTTTGCGTGAATGGATGAGGATCTGCAGGGGGAAGTCGATGCCGTTCAGGAATGTCTGGTATCCCTGCGTGATGATGTTCTGCTCCATCTCCGACTTTAATGAAAAGTTAACGCCGCCTACCATGATCACCTGGCGAAGGCTGCCATCTTTTACGATGACGGTGCTCTGTTTTATTTCTTTGATGTCGACAAGATCCAGGGAATTCCCCGCATCCTGCGTTGAAGGGGAGGCCATAGTCTTATTTTCCCATACTTCCTAGCGATAATCCACGCGCCGCGCTGCCGCGCGTTCGCCGCTCTCCCGCTGGAATATCTGGTATCGTTCGGTCATCTTCTTTTCGATGAACTGCCGGTCGGATTGCACGGGGCCGCTCGGCGTGCCGGTCTGTAGGTTCTCCCAGCTCTTATGGAGCGAGTTTCCTGATGCGATCGCCGCGATGGGCGGCAGTTCCCGTACCGCGATTGGTGTGGACCGTTGCGCCACGACCGGATGTTCCGACTTCCACACATACATTTGCGGTTTCCAATAAAAATTAAAAGCGGAAAGACCTACCTTAACGAGCGGCCGGCCGTTGATTTTTACAAACGAGAGCGCGAGTGCCCCACCAAGCAAGACGAGCGCCACGATAGCGAAGAGCCAGGTCTGCAATAAAAAATAGCAGATGCCGCTTACCACCGCTGCGGCGCCGACATACGCAAACTGCCGGATCGTGAACGGGCCGACGACCTTATCTTCGGTCTCGATAAATTGTGGAACTTGGTACTGCATGCTCCTTTATTGTAAGCCCCGCACGGAATTAAAGGAAATCTTTTACGATGGGCTTGTTCGCGGCGGGTACTATCGGCGCGCTGGGTGTGGGTGTGGGAGCCACCGGTGGTTTCGGGGGTTGTGGCGGTTGCGGAGGGCGTGGAATGGGCGGGGCAATCGCCGACATCGGCATGGAGTTCATCGGGGGGACGAGCGGTTTCGGGATTGGTATGGGAACAGGCTTTGGCGTGGGAACGGGAACTGCCGAAATGATCTGGCTCAGGTTCCGTGCGCCGCCGCTTGTAGTGGGCAGAGAAGAAAGCGATGGCTGGAACGTCGGCGGCTTTGGTGGCGTGGGAACGCGAGAAGAGCCGGTTCCGAATTCCAAGACCGCCGGTCGGGCTGCCGCCTTCTGGGCGTCGCTGACCGTCGTCATCTCGTTGGCGGTTCCCGGCTTCGCCAGGCTAAAATTCAAATTCTTTTCTGCTGGCTTGAACGTCGTGTCCTCGTGGAGGATCATCGGCGACGGTTCTGCGGCTTTGGGCGTGGGTATTGGGATAGTCGTTGGCTTGGATGTCGGCGTAGGTGCTTGCGGAACCGGAATTTTTACGCTTGTACCGGTGGCCGATCGCTCCGCAGGCGATTTTGACCAGCCGATGTCGGATAAGGTGATGGGCTTTGGGCCTAGATTAACTGGCGCGGCCGATATCGGCGACGAATCAGTATCCTGAATAGTCACGGGACCGGTTAATGGTTCTTCGTGTGGCACGGGGGCGTATGCTTTATCAATATCCGGCTTTATAACAGCAAAGATCTTGTTAGTGAGCGAATCAGTAATATCTTTTGCAAGCGGAGGTGCTATTCCTTCATCTGCGGCGATCTCTCCGGGGAGATTTTCGAGGTGTAAGAATCCAAGCAAAACCCAACCAACAAGCGATGCGAGACCCTCTACTTTATCATCGGGAAGGTGATATTGTTCTCCAACGGAAAAAATGATCTCGGCGTTTTGCACGGAAAAAACGGCGTCTTGTAATGTCGGCGGCAGCAAAGCAAAACGATTTTGAGCCTGTTCTTTTGTGATAGTAGTCATGGTTGATTATATTTTTCTCATGCGTTTTCACTCTGTCCTTGTTGTCTCTTTGGCGGCCGCGGTATGCCGAACATATTATTAAGATCAACAACGCTCTTTCCAGCATTGGTTTTAACCCACTTGGTGAATGGCTTATTGGAAGCCGCCAGATTTTTAAGCTGATCGATCATTTTCTGGTCCATATTTTCTATCGAGCGCTCGAAATATTTCAAGTTATTCTTCTTCCCAATGGCATCAATAAGCCCCTTTGCGTTCTGAGGAGAGAATCCTTCTGCCATTGCAGTGAGGATGGATTGCTGAATTTGTTTTACCGCCTGCGGCTCAAATGTAAGCGGCACGGGCTTGCCATCGGCTATTAACTTTGCGCGAGCTTTATCATGATCCTGGAACGAATCGGCTGCAAGGTCGGGATTTTTTGCTGTCCACGTTTTGAGTTTGTTATTGTTTTCACTGAAGACATCCTGGGCTTTTTGATATCGATCCTTTTCCTCGGCAGACATATAATTGCCCTTCGTCGCCTCCATCTTTCGCATATCATCCAATTCGGTCCTTTCTGGCGTGGTGATCTCTCCAGTGTTCACCGCATACTCGAGATCTTTCTTTCTCTTTTGATAAGCTTCCAACTTATCTTTTTGTTCCTTACTAAACTGCCCCTCCCAATTGGGATCTTTGGAAGATTGCAATAAACCCTGGATGTCGGCAAGATCTTTCTTTTTGCCAAGCTCCATGACGGTACCACTCGCCTCCTGGTTCTTTTGGGAAAGCTCAAGGGGTGTTAAACCAGATTTATCTTTAAGTGTTTCATAAAGCTTTTCTTGTTGAAGGCCCTTAAACTGTCCCTCGTTCTCTTTAAGGAACTCCTGCATGCTTTTTCCCTCAACAACCATGTTCCCGCCTCCTTCTTTTGAAACCGCTTTTTGGAGGTCTTCATCCTTCGCAATTTGTGCGAGCATGGCCATTCGCCGCTCTTTACTTACCCCGCCGGTCCCAAGGGATCCAGCTGTGCCACCAAGTACACGCGCAAACTGCTTCGGG
>DATKHM010000019.1:0-4203 GCA_035510235.1 Minisyncoccota bacterium
GACAATTCACGGAAGAGGCGGAAGAAAGAAATATGGAGGCGCATGGTTCTGGAGCGGGTGCGCAAAGCGCGCGCGCTGACAGCGCTCCGATCGCAGCCGTGAACCAGCTTGCAAAGTCAAAACCGAACACGCTCAATTTGATCCTTAAGGCCGGCGATGCCGGATCGCTCGAGGCGCTCTCGGTCGTTTTGCGCGGCATCGACCAGAAAGGAGGCAAGGAGATTAATATAGTAGAGGAGGGCGTGGGCGACATTTCGGACGGCGACATTCGCCACGCGATCGCGACCAAGGCGACGGTCATCGGATTCAAGAACCGCGTCGAAAAGGGTGCGAAGGTGCTTGCCGATGCGCAGACGGTGACGGTCATCACTTCCGAGATCGTGTACGACCTTGCGACGGCCGTGGAGGAATACTTCAGCGGCGCGCGCGGGCCGGCGGCGGCGGGCGAACTCGAGGTACTCGCGCTCTTCAACCAGGAAAAGCCCCAGAAACAATTGGTGGGCGGTCGCGTCGTGAACGGCACGTTCCGCGGAAAGGTTTTGTTCGACATCGTGCGTGGGCATGTCGGCTCCGCGCCGGTCGGCAACGGAAAAGTGCTCGGCTTGCGCGAAAAAAAGAGCGAGATATTCCAGGCCGAGCAGGGAAAAGAGATCGGCGTGCTCATCGACTCGCAGACGCTCGTGCAGGTGGGAGATAAATTATTGATCAGAAAGTAACCGTTCGCGATGAACTTTCGTTCCGAGCGGGTAGGAAAACTGATACGCGAGGAGCTTTCGAAGATGATCCTTCGCGAAGTCGAGCTTCCCGCGCTCGCGACCATCACCGAGGTCGACGTGGACAAGAAGCTCGACGCCGCGCGCGTGAAGGTGAGCGTGATTCCGGCCTCGGCGGAAAAAGAAGTGCTCGCGGAGCTTACGAAGAACGCCGGGCATTTCCAATATCTCATGCTGAGGAAGATAAATATCAAACCGATGCCGCGGATCTTTTTTGAGATCGACCACGGATTCGAAAATGCGGCGCTAGTTGAAAAATTACTGGGGCAGGATACTATTAAGGCTCAGGAAGAAGAGAAGAAGGCAAAAAGCTAAGCGTACGGCAAGGAGCCATGGCCACGTGGTGAAGCAGTAACACAGCGGTCTGCAAAACCGCGATGCGCGGGTGCAAATCCCGCCGTGGCCTCATATATGTGAGTGAAAAATAAAATGCCCGGGTGCTGTAACTGGTAGCCAGAACTGACTTAAAATCAGTTGTCCGAAAGGGCGTGTGGGTCCGAGTCCCACCCCGGGCACTCTTAAAAATAGAAAAGCCCCGTACAGATAAAGCATGCGAGATACTTTTCTATATGGGGCAAACCGCAGACATTACTTCCGGTCCAATGCAAGAAAACAAAAGCTGATGAAGCTGGCAATCGCCGACGCACCGATCATATAAGTCATGGTCTTGCCCACGGGTTGCATATAGGGGAAGACCCAATATCCCCACATGGCAACGAGCGTCAGAATGACGTAAAGGAAATTTTTCGTTTCTTCATCATCCAAAATGAGGGTGATAAGGAGGACGAAGAGGATGACCACGAGGGTCGCCTCCCTGTAGCAGAAGAACCAGGCAACGAGGCCTAGAGACCCTATTGATATAAAGGATCTATAAAAGAACTTGTAAAAGGACGTCATAATTCCCCTCTCTTTCTGAAATTGAAGAACACCAGTATGTTAACATATAATCTATACACTTGTCAAATATTCCTAAAAAGCCTTATTTTACGAATTAGGTGTTAAAGCAGTTCGAAACCCGTCCAGGGCGGTGCACAAATGCTAATGTTATAATGAGTCCATTATGGATTGCCGTTTTTGCAATATTCAAGAGGAGCATCCGGATAGGTTGCTTCGAGAAGGAAAATACACATTCGCAATTTTAAGCGACCCTCGTCTTATGGAAGGACATATATTGGTTATCCCGAAGCGGCATGTTGAGAAGATGAGTCAATTATCAAGAGAAGAGCGAGATGAGCTTCTGGATGAAACAATAAAAATCGAGGAAAAGCTTCTTACGAAAGTATCGGGCATTGATATTGCTCAGCACTATCGGCCATTTATTCCTGAGAATCTTTTAAAAGTTAATCATCTTCATGTTCATATTCGTCCTCGGGAACTGAATGATGAGCTTTATTCGAAAGTTCAAATATATGAAAAGTCTGTTTTTACTCCACTTACCGAAGAAGAGATCACGGAATTTAAATCGTTTTTGTCTGATGTATAAGCGTTCGAATGGCGTCCCATCCGGCACCTAAAAGGTATATAATCAAATCACTGCGATGTCCTCTTTCGATTACACCACGGGCCAGGCATTTCTTCGCGATTCGTTCGTGCCGTTTGCGGATGCGAACGTGAGCATCGCGAGCTCACCGGTGCTCTATGGCTTAAGCATCTACACGGTGTTCAGTGTCAATTGGAACGAGGCCGAAAAGAAGCGCTACGCGTTCAGGTTGAAGGACCACTACCGGCGCTTGGTGAATTCTGCCGCGATCATGGATTTCAATAAGTTTGCGCCGGCGTGGCCGTACGAGAAGTTCGAGGCGACGATGAGAGAGCTGATCGCGCGCAACAGCATCGAAGGCGAAGACGTGTTGGTTCGCGCGACGATCTTTGTGGACGCGCTGATCGCGGGAACGAAGATCCACGATCTTCCGCATACGTTCGCCGCATACGTGTATCCCATGGGGGCCATTCTTCCGCGCGCGGGCGTGAACGTCTGTGTTTCGAGCTGGACGCATAACTTTGATAATGCGATCCCGAACCGCGCGAAAGTGAACGGCGGATATGTGAACGCGAGCCTCATGAAGAACGAAGCGATCCTTAACGGCTACGACGACGCGATCGCGCTCGATGCGCATGGCCACGTGACGGAAGGCACCGTCGCGAACGTGTTCATTGTACGCAACGGCGTGCTCGTGACGCCAGGGGTGAGTACCGATCTCTTGGAAGGCATTACGCGCGCGAGCGTCATCGCAATCGCCCGCGACGCCGGCATTCCGGTGGAGGAGCGCGCGGTGGACCGCACGGAATTGTACATCGCCGACGAGGCTTTTCTCTGCGGCAGTTCCGCGCGACTCGTGCCGATCATCTCAGTAGATAAGCGCACACTGGGCGGCGCGAGCGGCATTATTGCTCCGGGCCCGATCACGAAATTGCTTTCAGAAAAATATGAGGCGGCACAAAGAGGAACCGACGGCGGAGCTTATAAAGACTGGAGGATGGAGGTATAGGAATTTTTCTCTCCCTATCGGAACATCAGCACGGCAATGACCACAAGCACGTCAAAGATGGCGAGCAATGCGTTGCCGATGATGATCGCTTTTGAACGCCGGTAAATTCCATACGCTACCCATACGCATGCGACGCCGGCGAGTAATGACCAAGAAAGCAGCGATATACCCGCGATGCTGTGGGTGGTCCAGACAGAGATGACCTGCGGAAGGAGTGATAAAGGCCCGATCAATCCGACCGCGATCATTATGTGATCGAATAAAGTTGCATCACCTTCTTTTTTACGCTTTTCCGCGTGCTGTAATCCAATATGCATTTGGTGCCCGAGGAGGGAGTCGAACCCTCATGACCTTGCGATCGATGGATTTTGAGTCCATTGCGTCTGCCATTCCGCCACCCGGGCTTAATTTCAATGCCGCACAGCGCGGCACAATTGATAATAGTCATTCATAAAGGTAAAATCAAGGTAATATGGCACGCGTGATCGCAATCTGTAATGCCAAGGGCGGCGTCGGAAAAACCACGACCGCCGTCAATTTGGGCGCATACCTCGCGGCAGCAGGTAAGCGCGTGCTCTTGATAGACTTCGATCCGCAGGCGAACGCGAGTTCGGCGCTCGGCCACAATCAGATGGCCGGCGAGGCGAGCGTGTATCATGGCATCCTCGACCAGGTGGCGCCGGAACAGGTGATCAAGCCGAGCGTTATCTATAATTATCACTACGTTCCGTCGGCGCCGCATCTGGCGGGCGCACTGGTTGAACTCGTGAACGTTCCCGAGCGTGAATATTTTTTGCGAAAATTCATCAACCGCGTGCGGCAAAGTTACGATTATGTTTTGATCGACCTTCCGCCGAGCCTGAGCCTGCTCACCGTGAACGGCCTCGTGGCCGCGGACGAAGTGATCATTCCGGTGCAGACGGAATATTACAGCTTAGAGG